>CBDURC010000036.1:0-16947 GCA_965369635.1 uncultured Anaerolineales bacterium
GGCATTGCAGGACACCTTGCACTGCACCTGAGATCGTGCTATACTACACATGCCTGAGACTGACTTGACGACAGCAATCACCTGGCCGAGTAGCGGCGGCGGTGAGAGCGAGATCCTCCCAACAAAGTGTTGAGCAATGGTACCGTCTCTTCTGTTATCCAACCACCAACTGATGCTCATTGAGCGCCCTATTGAGAGCAGCCTCTTCCTGGAGGGCCCCGCAGGTACAGGGAAGACGACCGCCGGAGTTCGTCGTCTCCTGCACTTGCTCGGTGCGGGTGTTCCAGCCCGCTCCATCCTGGTGGTTGTGCCCCAGCGCACACTCTCCACGCCGTATCACGAATCTCTCCGCCGCCCGACGTTGAGAGCTGGCGGGCAGGTGACCATCTTCACCGTCGGCGGCCTGGCCCAACGGATGGTCGATCTCTTCTGGCCGATGATTGCTGAGGAGGCGGGCTTTGCCCATCCAGATGAGCCGCCTACCTTCCTCACCCTGGAGACGGCCCAGTACTACATGGCGCGCTTGGTCCGGCCCTTGCTTGATCAGGGATACTTCGAGTCCGTTGTCATCGACCGCAACCGGCTCTACAGCCAGATCATCGACAACCTCAACAAGGCCGCTGTGGTCGGGTTCCCCCATACCGAGATTGGGGAGCGACTCAAGGTTGCCTGGAGAGGCGAGCAGAGCCAGAAGCGGATATACGACGAAGCTCAGGCCTGCGCCACTCGCTTCCGCGAGGTCTGCCTGGCCCACAACCTTCTCGACTTCTCCCTCCAGTTGGAGGTATTCGTGAAGCACCTATGGAGCCTGCCTCTGTGCCGCGACTACCTGCTGGAGACCTACACTCACCTCATTGTGGACAACATCGAAGAGGACACGCCGGTGGCCCACGACCTGTTGCGGGAGTGGATACCCCACTGCCGGTCGGCCCTGCTCATCTATGATGAGGACGGCGGCTACCGTCGTTTCCTGGGTGCCGATCCAAAGAGCGGCTATGCGCTCAGAGACCTGTGCGAGGAGCGGATAGCCTTCACCGAGTCCTTCGTCACCTCGCCCGAATTGCGGACCTTTGGCGACCATCTGGCTGGCAGTTTGCGCCGCGAGAAGCGAATGCCCGCGGAAGGCGTGCGCTCCGTCCTGGTCTACGAGCCCCACCGCTACTACCCTCAGATGCTCGACTGGGTCGCCGACCAGATTGCCGAACTGGTGAATGAACGAGGGGTCCCTCCCGGAGAGATCGTCGTCCTCGTCCCGTTCCTGTCTGATGCCCTCCGGTTCTCGCTCTCCAACCGGCTGGAGCAGCGCAACGTTCCCACTCGCTCCCACCGCCCCTCGCGGTCCCTGCGGGAGGAGTCGGCGACCCGGGCCCTGCTGACCCTGGCTGCCATCGCCCACCCCAAGTGGGGGATCTGTCCCACGGGGTTCGACGTGGCCTATGGGCTGATGCAGGCCATCGACGGGATGGACCTGGTCCGGGCGCAGCTCCTGGCCAAGATCGTATACCGCGTCCGGGAGGGCGAGCCCCGCTTGGGGCGGGGCGAGCCCACGCTTGGCTCTTTCGACCAGATTGACCCCGACATGAAGGACCGCCTGACATATCTGCTGGGCGAACGGTACGAGACACTGCGCGCCTGGATCGAGGGATATGCCGCCGAGGAGCCAGCCCCGCCCCAAGCGGGGCCAGCAGAGTTCGATCATTTCCTGAGCCGACTGTTCGGCGAGGTGCTCTCCCAGGCCGGCTTCGGCTTCCATCGGGATTATGACGCGGCCGCTGTGACGGCCAATCTGATCGAGTCGGTGCAGAAGTTTCGCTGGGTCACCGGAGGTGTCATCTTCGAGGAGGGCAAAACGCTGGGGCAGGAGTACATCGAGATGGTGGAGGACGGCGTGATCGCTGCCCAATACGTGCGCAGTTGGCGGCTCCAGCCCGAGGACGCGGTTCTCCTGGCCCCGGCCTACACCTTCCTGATGCGCAACCAGCCGGTTGACTTCCAGTTCTGGCTGGATGTCGGGAGCAGCGGCTGGTGGGAACGACTGTACCAGCCACTTACGCAGCCCTACGTCCTTAGCCGCCATTGGCCGCGTGATGAGGTCTGGACCGACGCCGACGAGGCCAAGACTCGCCAAGACGGACTGGTCCGGCTCACTCAGGGGCTGGTCCGCCGCTGCCGGTGCGAGATCCACCTGGGACTATGCGAACTGGGCGAGAGCGGCAGCGAGCAGAAGGGGGAGTTACTGCGGGCGATACAGCGAGTGCTACGGCAGTTGCGAGTCGAGGAGGGGACGAGCAATGCTTGAGCCTCGTCCCAAGCAGCGGGAGATCCTGGAATACGAACGTGGCAGGATGGGCATCTCGGCTGTGCCTGGTAGTGGCAAAACCTACACGCTCTCGCTGCTGGCCGCCCAGATCATCGACAGAGACGTGATGGAGGACGACCAGGAGGTTCTGGTGGTGACGCTGGTCAACTCCGCCGTGAACAACTTCGCCAGCCGGGTGGCTACCTTTGTCCAGGCGCGGCATCTGCTGCCCAACCTGGGCTACCGGGTGCGCACCCTGCACGGGCTGGCCCACGACATCGTGAGAGAGCACCCTGGGCTGGTTGGCCTCTCGGACGACTTCCACATCATCGACGAGCGGGCGGCTGACCGGATACGGCAGGATGCAGCGGAGGCCTGGTTGCGGGCGAATCCCCATGTTGCTGACGACTTCCTGGATGACGATCTGGAGGGAGACCGGCGCGCTTGGGTTCTGCGAGACAAGTGGCCGGAGGTGGTCAGCGGCATCGCTAACAGCTTTATGCAGCAAGCCAAGGACCGGCAGAAAATGGTGGCGGAGCTGCGTGAGAGCCTGGATCGATTCCCTCAGCCACTTCCCCTTGTGGAGATGGGGTGGGCGATCTACTCTGACTACCAACGGGCCCTGGCCTACCGCGGCGCCGTTGACTTCGATGACCTCATCCGCCTGGCACTCCAGGCCCTGCGGCTAGACGAGGAGTACCTGCAGCGGCTGCGCCATCGTTGGCCATTCATCCTGGAGGACGAAGCGCAAGATAGCAGCCGGGTGCAGGAGGAGATCCTGCGGCTGCTGGTTGGCCCCAACGGGAACTGGGTGCGCGTTGGCGATCCCAACCAGGCCATTTATGAGACCTTCACCACCGCCAGCCCCCAGTTCCTACGCAGCTTTCTAGAGGAGCCAGGTGTCGATGCCAAGCAACTGCCCAACTCCGGCCGCTCGACCCAGAGCATCATGGATCTGGCCAACCACCTGGTTGATTGGGCGCGGCAGGAGCATCCCCTGCTGGAGATCGTCGTTCGGGACGCCCTCGCCCCCACTCACATCAAGCCGACGCCACCAGGCGACTTGCAGCCGAATCCGGCTGACAACCCGGACCAGGTACAGCTCATCACCCGCAAGTTCACCCCGCGGGAGGAGATGCTAAACGTTGTGAGGTCCCTGGCCCGATGGCTACCCGATCACCCAGAGGAGACTGTAGCTGTCCTCGTGCCGCGCAACACACGAGGATTCGCCGTGATCGCCGAGCTCAAGCAACGGGGCATAAGGCACGTCGAGCTCCTGCGCAGCACCCAGGCTACCCGGGAGACAGCGGGAGCCCTGGGCAACGTGGTGAACTACCTGGCGGACCCATCCAGTTCCAAGAAGTTGGCCAGAGTCTACAGGGTCTGGCGGCGGGGGGATCGGAAGGACCCGGAGGCAACCGCACGTTCTGAGAAGGTTGCCAGGACACTGCGGAGTTGCCGTCGCGTCGAGGACTTCCTGTGGCCGCGGGCCGGTAGGGACTGGCTGCATGAGTTGGACCTAACCGAAGTCCCTGGGGGCAGAGAGCAGTTGTTGGCATTTCGGGAGTTGGTCCGACGCTGGCAGGGGGCGACCCTGCTTCCCATCGACCAGTTGATCCTTACCCTGGCCCAGGACTTGTTCCAGAAGACGGTTGACCTGGCGGTGGCCCATAAGCTGGCGGGACTCCTGCGCCGGGCGAGCGAAACCCATCCTGAGTGGCAGCTTCCAGAGCTCACCGAGGAGTTGGCTGTGATCGCCAAGAACGAACGCCGCTTCCTGGGGCTGAGCGAGGACGACACTGGCTTCGACCCCGAGCGGCACAAGGGTGAGGTGGTTGTGGCCACCGTTCACAAGGCCAAGGGACTGGAGTGGGACCGGGTCTACCTGATGTCGGTCAACAACTATAACTTCCCCTCCGGGCAGTCCCACGATAAGTACATCGCCGAGAAGTGGTTCATCCGCGAGCGGTTGAACCTGGAGGCAGAAGCCCTGGCTCAGTTGAATGCCTTGCTCCTGCGGGGCCCAATGGCTACCCACGAGGAGGGCGAGGCGACTCGGGAGGCGCGCCTGCTCTATGTCGCCGAGCGACTGCGGCTGCTGTACGTGGGGATCACGCGGGCCAAGAAGGAGTTGATCATCACTTGGAACACAGGGCGAAAGGGCGGCCAGCAGCCAGCGGTCCCGCTCATTGCCCTGCAAACGTTCTGGGAGAAGCGCAAACATGCCTCTGCCAACTGACTTCGCATTCAGCCAGGGCAGCCTGCACGACTATGTGGACTGTCCCCGTCGCTTTCAGTTGCGCTACGTAGAGAGGGTAGCCTGGCCTGCCATCGAGGTGGAACCGCTCCTCGAGAACGAGCGCTACCTCCAGCAGGGAGCTGCGTTTCACCGCCTGGTCCACCAGCACGCACTAGGCGTCCCTGCGGCACAGCTAACGACGGCAGCCGGCAAAATGGACCTCCGGCGCTGGTGGCGTAACTACCTGGAGGGCCGTCCGGCCAATCTTCCTGCGGCGCGCCATCCCGAGATTGTGCTCTCTGCCCCACTGGGTGGCTATCGCCTGCTGGCCAAGTACGACTTGGTCGCCGTGGATCCCGGGCAGCGGGTGGTCATCGTGGACTGGAAGACCTCTCGCAAACGCACGCCGCGCAGGTGGCTGGAGGAACGGCTGCAGACGAAGGTCTATCCCTACCTCGTGGTCCAGGCCGGCGCGCACCTGAATGGCGGTCGGGCACTTGCGCCTCAGCAAGTGACGATGATCTACTGGTTTGCCGATTTCCCAGCCGACCCCGAGCACTTCGTCTACGACGCGGCTCGGCACGAGACGGACGCGGCCTACCTGACCGCTCTGGTAGAGGAGATCTCTGGCTTGAGCGACGAGCTCTTCCCCCTCACCGCTAACGAGCGCCGCTGCCGCTACTGTCCCTATCGCTCCCTGTGCCAGCGCGGGGTCGCTGCCGGCCAGTTTGACGAGGTAGGGGCGGGTCTCAGACCCGCCCCTGGAGACCCGCCCCTACTGGGCGATGCTCTCGGCATCTCCCTGGACCCGGAGCAGATCGCAGAGATCGAGTACTAGCGCGTAATGGATGGAAGACTCCCCTGAAAAAGGTCGTTCAGCCACAGAGACACGGAGTACACAGAGGAAAACCCAAGGTGGAACTCAAAACTGTTCAGCAGCAAACGCAATAGGCGTAGATTCCTTGAGAGACACCTCAAAACCTCTGTGCCTCTGTGGCAAGTCTGGCAGTTTCTTCGGTAGAGTCATGGAACGGAATGGAATGGAATGACAGAGTGGATTGATCCTCCGGCCATCAATGTGCCGAAAGCGCTCCGGGCCGCTGTCGGCGGGCCCCCGCTGGTAGCCCAGACCCTTGCCCTGCGGGGTTTCACCGACGTCGCGGCGGCGAAGGCATTCCTCGACCCGGACCACTACCAGCCCGCCCCTCCCTCCGACCTCCCAAACCTGGATCGGGCTGTGGAGCGGTTGCGGGAGGAGATAGGAGGCCATCGGACGATCTGCGTGTGGGGCGACTTCGATGTCGATGGGCAGACGGCGACGACGCTCCTGGTCTCCACGCTGGAGGATCTCGGAGCGGTCGTTCGGTTCTACATCCCCCACCGCCAGCGGGAGTCCCACGGCGTCCACCTCTCTTCACTGAAGCGGCTCATCGGAGAGGGCGTTGAACTGGTCCTGACGTGTGATACCGGCGTCACCGCCCACGAGGCTATCGCCTATGCCCAGGCGCAAGGCGTGGATGTCGTCGTCACTGACCACCACGATCTGCCCCCCGTTCTCCCCGAGGCCCACGCCGTAGTCAACCCCAAGATGCTCCCAGCCACTCACCCTCTGCGACAGTTACCGGGAGTCGGATGTGCCTACAAACTGGCAGAGGCCCTTTACGACCGGGCGGGTCGGCCTGGGGACGTGGCCCAGCACCTGGACCTGGTGGCCCTGGGCATCGTGGCCGATGTGGCGGTACAGGTCGGGGACACGCGCTACCTGCTCCAGCGAGGCCTTGAGTTGCTGCGTCACACCCAGAGGCTGGGGCTCCAGGTGATGATAGAGACCGCCGAGATCAACCCCCAGGGGCTTACCGAGGAGCACATCGGCTTCGGGTTGGGTCCCCGCCTCAACGCGCTGGGCCGCCTGGCCGACGCCAACGTCGCTGTCGAGTTCCTGACCACTCAGGATCTGACTCGCGCCCGCACCCTGGCCGCTGAGATGGAAGGGCTGAATGCCCAGCGCAAGCTGCTGACCAACCAGGTCACCCAGGCAGCGCTGGCGCAGATCGAACGGGACCCCTCGCTGCTGGAGTACGGTGCGCTGGTGCTGAGCCATCCATTGTGGCCAGCTGGCGTTCTGGGCATCGTGGCGGGTCGCTTAGCGCAACGGTATGGACGTCCCGCTATTCTCATCGCCACGCCACGTGATGATGGGCTGGCCCCGCGTGGGACGGGGCTGGCCCGCGGGTCGGCCCGGTCTGTAGCGGGGTGTAACATCTCCGCGGCGATTGCCCCGTACCAGCAAATGCTGGCCAGCTTCGGCGGCCACCCCATGGCCGCTGGGCTGGCAATCAAGCCAGAGCGAATCCCCGCGTTCCGCGCGGCTCTCTCGGACACCGTTTGGGCGATGCTTGCTGAGGTGGAGAAGCCTACTCTCGAGATCGATGGCTACCTGGCGCTGGCGGACCTCTCTCTTGACCTGGTGGAGGAAATCGAGAGGCTGGCACCCTTTGGGCTGGGCAACCCGCCGCTGACACTGGTGTCCCGAGGGGTCAGGGTGACCAAGAAACGCTTCGTCGGCCGCAATGAGGATCACCTGCTGCTGACGGTTGAGGATGCAGGTGGGACGTCCCAGCAGGTGATCTGGTGGCGAGGTGCTGGCTCACCACTGCCAGAGGGCCGTTTTGACCTGGCCTACGTTGTGCGGGCCAGTAACTACCGCGGACAGCGGGAGGTGCAGGTGCAGTGGGTCGATGCCCGTCCAATCCCCGACCAACCTGAGGAAGCCCCCATGGCGCTGCGCCCAGCGCCGACAGTAGTAGAGGTCGTGGATTACCGCCAGGTGTCCGATCCCCTGAAGGTGCTTGAACATCTGCGGGCCGAAGAAGACGTTGAGGTATGGGCCGAGGCCGGACACAGGGCAGAGGTAGGGGGACAGGACCGCCATAGGCTGGAACCGTCGAGATGTCTGGCCATCTGGACCATACCCCCCAGCCACGAACTGATTCGGGACGCTCTGGAGAGGACAACACCAGAGAGAGTCTATCTCTTTGGTGTTGATCCCGGCTTGGACTATGCGAAGAGGTTCCTGGAACGCTTGGCGGGCCTGGTCAGGCACGCGCTGAGCTCCGAGGGTGGACGGGTCAGCTTGTCTAAGCTGGCGGCTGCGACTGCACAACGGGAGGCGACCGTGAGCGCGGGGCTGGCCTGGCTTGCGGGCCGGGGACTTTTGACAGTCCTTGCAGAGGAGGGTAACGAACTGTACTTGGCCGAAGGGCATCGAGCCGAGCGCGGCGGTTTATCTCAGACAGCGGCTCGGTTGAAAGCGCTACTCCAGGAAACCGCGGCTTTCCGCTCCTACTTTGTCCGCGCTGACAAAGAGACGGTGATCTTGATCTCCACAGAGGCCCCACAGAGGCCCAAAATGTAGCTCATGCGCTCACAAGGCGAGGAACAGTTGCGCCAGGTCGTCCGCTGTGGCAGTGCCGTCCTCGATAGCTGCTCGCAGCCGCCTGGCCTCAGCGTCAACGTCGGTGGTGGGAGGGCGAGCCGTGATGACCGGGCCGCGGTGGGGTTCCATCTGTCGGGGCAGGTCAGCTTCGCCGCCACGTGCCAGATCGAGCACAGCCCGGAGGACTCGATTATCTCTCTGTAGCTTATCGTGGGCGAGACGCACGTAGTACATCTCCGCCCCCGGCAGGGTTGCCGACCAGAGGGGCACGGCGCCATCGCCGCTGTTGGGGCCGTGAGACACCACCACTGGCTGCAGCGCATCGGGTGTGCCACGCATAGCAATCAGCGTTGCCTGGTCGTACCCGGCGATTTGGATGATCGGCACCTGTGGATCCGAGGCTGCCAGCAGTCTGTGGAGCGCCTTCCCGCGGTTCAGGCTGTTCTGGCGGATTGCCCCCCCTCTTTCCCCCCCCATTGGGGGGGATGAAAGGGGGGGACCAGGCGGCGGCGGCGTCGTAGAGGTCGAAATCGCAGGGATACTGCCTGCCGGCCGGGAACAGATCTGGCGGTGGCGGCAGGAGTTGGTAGAGGGCGGTGATACTCCGCACCAGTCGGTCTCCCTGGTTGTCATCGTTGAGCTTGTGGGCCAACTGCATCAAGTCGTTGCCCGTGGTTAGGTTCTGCACAGCATTCACTATCCCATAGGCCGGGCTGCCTAGCAGGATCACTCGCTCCACGAGACGCTCCGCTTCCTCGGGGAACAGTGCCAGATAAGTGCGACTGACGAGGCCGCCCATGCTGTGGCTGACGAGGGTGAAGCGGCGGTATCCGTTGCTCGCTGCCCAACGGTTCAGCGCCTGATGTAGCAAGCCGGCGGCAGTGCGGATGTCGCGACGCCAGTCGTAGGGGAAGAGAAAGGGATTGGCCTGCTTGCGCAGCATTAGCGTAGCCTTGGCATAGGACATCATCTCCAGGCCAGTAGCCACGATCTTCACCCGCGGGTTGGCGTCGGTTTCCCCGTCATCCGCCAGTTCCAAGAGGTTGATCAGGCCGCGGGTGAAGACGAGGGGATTGACCCAAAGCAACTCCACCAGCCCTTCCACACTTTGCAGCAGCGAGCCCATGATGCCGGGGAGGAGCACGATGTTTGGCCGCTGGCCAGCGGCGCGAGTGAGGGCTGGTGCAGCCGCTGTCGCGCGCATCTCGTTCACCTCCCGGGTGCCGAAAAGGGCTTCCAGTGATGCGCTTCCCTGCCCTTGCAGCTTCGCCTCGAGAGCGTCCAGGGCCCTGCCGGCCCAGCCCAGCAACAGCTCATTGGTGTTGGCCATCGGATCCTCCTTCCGACCAGCCCCGCCCCAAGCGGGGCCAGTCTACCAATTTCACCAATCTACCACTCTACCACTCTGCGGACTCATGCCCCATACCGGCTCAGCCGTTGTGCGTGTCCCAGGGCCAGGGGCATCAGGTCGGCGGCAGGGAAGATGCCCAGAGCCCCCGTCACACAGGCTCGCTCGCCGAAGCTCCGCGCGTTGTCAGGCAGGGCGGTGGGAGACCACAGGATGGTAGGCACAGGGTGCCAGGAATGTGACTTGAGCAGCGCAGGTGTCGAGTGATCGCCCGTCACGATGAGCACATCGGGATTGAGGTCGCGGATGCGAGGCAACAAAGCGTCTACCTTCTCGATCTCTTTGACCTTGGCCTCGAAGTCTCCATCCTCGCCGCGGCTGTCGGTGTACTTGAAGTGCACGAAGAAGAAGTCATACTTCGCCCAATGGCGGCGCAGAGCGGCGATTTCCTCCTCGATGTTTGCCCCGGCATCCAGCACATCCATGCCCACCAGCGTGGCCACGCCCCTATACATGGGGTAGACGGCGATAGCGCCGGCGCGCAGCTTGAAGATATCGGGAAATCTAGGGAAGCCGGGGTCCTTGGCGAAGCCGCGCAGGTTCAGGGAGTTGGCCGGATACTCATCGGCGAGCAATGCTCTCGCTTGGTCTAGCCATTCGTTCACCAGCGTAGCCGAATGGGCGGCCTCGGTGCTGTCGTCCAGCGGCCGCACCGGCAGCGATGGCTTGCCGACCACCAGCGGGTCGGTCTCGCTCAGTGCCTCGGAGAGGCCAGGGCCGCGCAGGACGAACAGGTAACGGTATTCCTTGACCGGCTGCACGAAGATGTCGTATCCTTCCAGCGCCGTGCCCGCTCGCAGCTTGGCCGTCAGCCGTTCGCCCTCTTCGGTGGGGATGCGACCAGCGCGGCGATCGGTGATCAGCCCTTGTTCGTCAATGGTGCAGAAGTTGCCCCGCGCCGCCAGGTCGTCGGGCTGCAGGTCGAAGCCGATGCCCAAGGCCGAGAGGACGCCACGCCCCACATCGTACACGAGCGGATCGTAGCCGAAGAGAGCCAGATGCGCCGGGCCACTGCCGGGGGAGACGCCCGGCGCGATGGGCTGGCTGAGCCCACAGCAGCCTTCGGCGGCCAGGCAATCCAGGTTAGGTGTGTGGGCGGCTTCCAGTTCCGTGGGGCCGCCCGGTTCGGCGGGCAGTCCGCCAAGACCGTCCATGACAAAGAGCACGATCTTGCTCTCGCCCGGATGTGCCAGCCTGCGCATCAAGTTAAAGTCTGCCATAGTGTGCTCCTTCTCCTTAGGCAATCAAGACAGCACGACGATTAGGTGCTGCTGGCGCGGGGATCGAAGCTTCAAGCAAAGGGGATAGGCCGGTATCCCAGCCTATCCCCTTGCTGATGACGTGGTGCTGATACCGCGGCTGCGGCGACCTAGATGATCGCTGTCTCGGTATCGCGGTCAAAGATGTGCACGTTGGCCATGTTCAGTGCCAGTTCGATCTGATCGCCGGGGCGACCGCTGGCGCGTGGATCTACGCGGGCGATGAAGCTCTTCTTCCCCGTCAGGAGGTAAACGAAGATCTCGTTGCCCATCAGCTCAGTCACTTCCACCTCGGCTTTCATGTCCTGTTGAATGATGTCGGCCGGAGTGTAGGGCTTGGCGTGAATGTCCTCCGGGCGGATGCCGGCGATGACTTCCTTGCCCTTGTACGGCAGCAGGGCCGCGATCTTGTGCTCCGGCATCTCCAGGCGGAATGTACCCCCATCCACGAACAGCCGGCCATCGCTCTCCACCAGGGTGACGTCGAAGAAATTCATGGAGGGGCTGCCGATGAAGCCGGCGACGAAGATGTTGCCTGGGCTGTCATACAGGTTCTGCGGCGTGTCGAGCTGTTGCAGGAGGCCATCCTTCATCACAGCGATGCGGGTGGCCATGGTCATGGCCTCCACCTGATCGTGGGTGACGTAGATGAATGTGGTGCCCAGCCGCTGGTGCAGCTTGGAGAGTTCGGCGCGCGTCTGAACGCGCAGCTTGGCATCCAGGTTCGACAGAGGCTCGTCGAGGAGGAAGACCCTGGGTTCCCGCACGATGGCCCGGCCCACGGCGACGCGCTGCCGCTGGCCGCCGGAAAGCTGCTTGGGCTTGCGGTCCAGCAACTGGCCAATGCCCAGCATGTCGGCAGCATCCTTCACCCGGCGGTCAATATCCGCCTTGGGCGTTTTGCGCAGCTTGAGGCCGAAGGCCATGTTGTCGTAGACGCTCATGTGCGGATAGAGAGCATAGGACTGGAACACCATGGCGATGTCCCGATCCTTGGGGGCGACATCGTTCACTATGCGGTCGCCGATGTAGATGTTGCCCTCGGTGATCTCTTCCAGGCCGGCCAACAGCCGCAGGGCGGTGGTCTTGCCGCAGCCCGAGGGGCCCACCAGTACCAGGAACTCCTTGTCATGAACCTCGAGGCTCATGTCGTTGACGGCGACGACCTCGCCGAAGTGCTTGGTGACGTGATCATACGTTACGTTAGCCATTTGGTTTGCTCCTGAAATGTGGTATTGCAGTAGATGTGGCGAAGCGAGAAGACAGGACTATTCGGTCGTGGAAAAACCACGGGCTCATTGCCAAAACCGCTCTTCAGGCCTCACCGAGAGGTCGAAAAGGTGGGGAGAACAGCAGGAATCAAGGTCTTATACTGAGCTGGGTCGCCGTGGCCAGGAGGGTGATGGAACGTCTCCGCGGCCAGCGGCGATGAGCTGCTGCCCCACTGACGATCACAGCTCACGACTTCCAGACTCCGGGGCGCATCACCTCCTTATTGTGTGGAAAGCCCTTGCGGGCGGCGAGGCACGCGGGGTGCGTGCAGTAAGACAACGCTGGCTATGACGCCAGTTTGAATGGCGCGATTATAGCGTATGTTGCGTTCCCCGCCAAACTGGGGGGCATGGCTGTGACGAGTTGCAATGGCAAAGGATCTCGCATGTTATGCCGCTGGCTTCGGAACCTTCTGGCCTCTCAATCCGTCTACAATACCAGTGGCGCTGAGTTGTGCAACGCCAAGAACAGGACAAGGAGATCGCAAATGAAAAAGCTCATCTTGATGTGTGCCATGATTGCCATTTCACCCTACCTCTTTGCCTGCTCCTCGCAGAGATCTGTAGAGGTTCCCTGTGACCGCTTCTATGAGATGCAGCACATCAGCAAAGAGATCGAAGTTCCTGTCGGTAACTTGTTCACAGTGACTCTCTGCTCTAACCCCTCAACAGGGTTCAAATGGGAGGAGGCAATGATAGGTGACCAGACTGTGGTAGAGCAAGTAGACCACAAGTATGTCTCTCTTGAAGGCAAATCACCACCTCCTCCGGGGACTCCAGGCCAAGAAGTGTGGACGTTCAGGGCGATTAAGGCGGGCCAGAGCATTGTGTCCGTCGAATATGGCCAGCCATGGGAGGGAGGCACGAAGTCGGAGTGGACCTTTGCCCTGACAGTGCTTGTCAAATGAACCCACAGCAATACAGCATAAGGGAGAAAAGACGATGAACAACAAGGTACTCAGCATACTGGCCCTGATCGCCATGCTTGGCCCGGTCGGTTGCACTGCCTGGCCGAGCGGATCGGTGTCGGCAGGAGAAGTCATACGCTCGGAGAAGCAGCGGCTAACGTCACTGGATGTGCCGGGGGATGATCTGGCCGAACTGGAGGCGGGCAACAGTGCGTTTGCCTTCGACCTGTACCAGATGCTGAGCGGGGAGCAGGGCGGCAACCTGTTCTATTCGCCCTACAGCATCTCTCTGGCGCTGGCTATGACCTATGCTGGTGCCCGCAGCGTGACCGAGGAGCAGATGGCGGAGACGCTGCACTACACACTGCCACAGGAGCGGCTCCATTCCGCCTTCAATGCGCTGGACACGGCGTTGACGGGCTACGACGGAGAGGACGAGGATGGCTTCCAGATCAACATCGCTAACGCCATCTGGGGGCAAGAGGGGTACGAGTTCCTCTCCGCCTTCTTGGACACACTGGCTGAGAACTATGGGGCCGGGCTGCGCACGCAGGACTTCGTGAACGAGGCAGAGGCCGCTCGGCAGACCATCAACCGCTGGGTCAGCGACCAGACGGAAGAGAAGATCAAGGACTTGATTCCGCAGGGGGCACTCGGTGCGGCGACTCGCCTGGTGCTCACCAATGCCATCTACTTCAACGGGAAGTGGGTGACACCCTTTGAAAAGAGCAAGACCCACGACGATACGTTCAACCTCATGGATAGAAGCACAGTCACCGTGCCGATGATGACTCAGACGGGGTGGATTGAGTACGCTGAGGGTGTCGGCTACCAGGCGGCCGCTTTGCCCTACCGAGGTGCGGATATGGCCATGGTGTTCGTGTTACCAGAGGAGGGACGCTTTGCGGAGATAGAGGCGGCGTTTTCACCAGAACTGCTGGCGAGCATCATGGAGAGCTTCGAGTCTCAGCAGGTGAAGATCACGGTCCCGAAGTTCACGTTCGAGTCAGCCCTTAGCGTGGCCGAGACCCTGATTGAGATGGGGATGCCCAGTGCGTTTCGGGGCGCCGACTTCTCGGGCATGACCGGGAACCGCGATCTGTTCATCAGCGATGTCCTGCATAAGGCCTTTGTCGCCGTGGACGAAGAGGGCACCGAAGCCGCGGCAGCGACGGCAGTGATCATGGAACTGTCGGCCATCATCGAGGAGCCTGCCGTTGTGATGAAACTGGATCGTCCTTTCGTCTTCGTGATTCGCGACAATAGCACAGGCACGATCCTGTTCGTCGGTCGCGTGCTGACTCCGGAGGGGTAGCGCAGATGGCCCCGACCTGCTTGCCTCCACAGGCCGGGGCCACTACCTTTCGGCCAATGTTGCAGGTCACTACTATACGAAAGCCCCCTCGCGAAGGCCCCTGAGCGTCTGCTTAATCGCCTCCCTCATGTTCATAACGAAAGTGCCGTAGCAGACGATGGGCGTATGATGAAGGGGCTTCCCCGAAACGAGCAGAAATCGAACTTGGACGCCGCGCCCCGCTCAGAGTACTAGGCGTGAAAACGTTCCAGCAAGCGGGAGAGGTCGGTCTGGCTCTCTTGCGCCTCAGCACGCAGATGGGCGATGGTGTCCTCGTAGCAAGGCCGTGGACGGGCGCAGAAGATGCCGTGATAGAGGATGGGGTCCACCAGGGCCAGCCCCATGGCCGCCGTGATGTCGGTCACATCGTGGTCCCTGGGGATGGGCTGGAGCACTTCCTTGAAGTGCTGGTAGAGATTGTGGAAAGTGATACAGGGGCTCAGCACTTCCACGAAGGCGAAGCCGGGATGCTGAATAGCCTGCACCAGAATCTCCGTGAGTTTCCTTGTCCAGGCCGAGAAGGCACGGGCGACGAAGGATGCATTGTAGGCCAGGGCCGCGGTCACCGGCTTAAACGGCGTATCGGTGCTGCCATAGGGCGAGGCCTTCAGCTTCATGCCCGTGGGACTGGTGGGCGAAGGCTGCCCTTTGGTCAGCCCGTAGATGCGGTTGTCCATGACGATGTAGGTGATGTTGATGTTGCGCCGGGCAGCATGGGGAAAGTGGCCAGCGCCGATGCTGTAGGCGTCGCCATCGCCCGCGACGGCAACCACCGTCAATTCCGGATTGCCCAGCTTGATGCCCGTGGCCAATGGCAGAGCGCGGCCGTGCACGCCGTGGAAGCCGTAAGCGTTGACGAAAGCGGGGAAGCGGCCCGAACAGCCGATGCCCGAGGCGATGGCGATCTGTTCCGGCAGCAAGCCTAGCTCGGCAATGGCGGCGTAGAAGCTGTGCAATACGCCATAGTGCCCGCAGCCCGGGCACCAGATTGGGCGCACGTCACTGTGGTAGCGTTTGGAGTTGCTAGACATCACTCGCTCCCTTGATCTCCGCCAAGATCTCGCCAGGGAGGAAGGGCACGCCGCCGTAACGGGTTATGGGTTGTGACTCGAGCCCCAGCGTGGCCCGCAGCAGGTGTGCGAGCTGGCCGGTGTAGTTCACCTCCGGCACCAGGACCGTGCGCGCCGAGGCCACGAACTCCTGGATGGTCGCCTCCGGCAGGGGGCTCAGTAGCTTTACGGCCAAGGCGCCCGCCGAAATGCCCTCCTGCTGTGCTCGATCTACTGCCTCCCATACCGCACCAGCCGTGGATCCCCAGCAGAGCACAGCGATCTCCGGCTGAGGTGCGCCGCAGCGAACTACCATGGCATCTTCTTCGGCGGCATCTTCTTCGGCTGTCTGCAGCGCCGTGCGCAGCTTGCGGAACCTCTTGCGCATCATCTCCTCGTGGTTAAGCGGATCGTAGCTGGGTGCACCGCTGGGCAGGTGCTCCAGCCCCTCGGCAGTGTGCTGGCCGCCAGGGGTCCCCGGCAACGCCATGGGCGACACGCCGCTCTCCGTCACCTGATAGCGAAGGTAGTCATCTATGCGGCCTTCGGCATCTAGCGGGGGCAGCAAGCGCTCGGTCTGCGCCAGATCGTCCAGGCGAAAGGGTGGCACCGTCTCCAACCGCATGGAGAGGGACTGGTCGCTGAGCACGATGGCTGGCGTCTGGTACCGCTCGGCCAGGTTGAAGGCCTGGACCATCTGGTAGAAGCAATCCTCCACCGAAGTGGGGGCGAGAACGAAACGGGGCGCTTCGTCGTGGCCACCCAGCAGGGCCAGGAAGAGATCACCCTGGGCGGTCTTGGTGGGCATGCCCGTGCTGGGCCCCGCCCGCTGCACGTCCACGATGACCAGCGGCATCTCGGTCATGCTCGCCAGCCCCAGGAGTTCGATCATGAGCGAGAGCCCCGGCCCGGAGGTAGCGGTCATCGCCCGCTGGCCGCTGAAGGAGGCGCCGATGACCATGGCCAAGGCGGCCATCTCGTCCTCAGCCTGCACCAGCGTTCCGCCGACTTTGGGCAGCTCCCCGGCCAAGAACTCCATGATCCCGGTGGCAGGCGTGATGGGGTAGCCAGCGAAGAAGCGGCAGCCAGCGGCCAGCGCGCCCAAGGCCAGTGCCTGATTGCCGGAAAGCACCAGTCGCTCCGTCCGCCCTACCACCTCGATCCCGGGCAGGATCATCCGCTGGTCTGAGGGAAACCGCTCTTTCGCATAGCGATAACCAGTTTCCAGCGCCCGCAGGTTCTGCTCCAGCAGTTCCGTCCGCCGTCCCAATCGTTGCTCGACCACCTGGCGACAGAGCTCGTAGTTCAGGCCCAGAAGCCGTGCCGCCGCGCCAGCGGCGATGATGTTCCGACCGCGAGAGAAATGGATCTCCCGCGCCAGATCGGAGAGCGGCAGCGGGTAGGCAGTGTGTCCGGTGCCCTCCGCCAGTTGCACATCGCTGTTGTAGATGACCACGCCGTCGGGCTGCAGTTCGTTGTGGTGGCGGTCATACGCCTCTTGATTGAGGGCCACCAGCACGTCCAGCGTGTCTCCCTGCGAGGTTAGCCGTCGCCTGCTGACCCGCATCTGATATTGCACGTGGCCGCCGCGGATCTCGGCGGGGTAGGTGTGGAAGGTGTAGATCTCGAAACCGGCGCGAGCGGCGATGCGGGCCAGTACCTCGCCCAAGGTCACGATCCCTTCGCCTGATTCCCCGCCTACGCGGATCACTAAGTCGTCAACA
>CBDURC010000037.1:0-16875 GCA_965369635.1 uncultured Anaerolineales bacterium
GGTCTGCGGTTTCGGGTTTTGGGCTTCGGTTGCTGCGACAGACGAGCCGGCGAGAATCGCCAGCGTGAGTGCAGTCAGCGCAAGCAACCGCCAAGGGAACTGGATCAGCGCTGCCAGCGGCACCACTCTCCACACGGCTTGTGACGAAGCGGTCATCAGCCAGAGGACGACGGCTGTGACTGCGGCGAAAAAGAGCGCTACGCCGCGATGGCGAGCCCCGCCCCAAGCGGGGCGAGCCCCGTCCCACACGGGGCGAGCAGTTCGGCGCAGCGCCGCGATGGTTCCGACCAGCGCCAACACGACGGGCAGCAGCCCAAGCTGGAAGCTCATGCCGTCGTTTGGCCCCTCCACGGCGTAGCCGTAGCCCCAGAACGGGGACAGGAACTGATGCAGATAGACGAAGTGTTGCTGATAGGCGTAGGTGGTACGCACCAGTTGCTCCTGCATGACGTAGTGCCGCTCCACCAGCATGGGCAGCAGGAAGATACCGCTCAGGCCCAATGCAAGGAGCACGGCAGCGCTAGCCAGACCAAGGCGGTGAAGGAGAGATGGGTGATCAGTGATCAGCGATTGGTGACGCGCGGAAGATTGACGGTCCGTCCCCAATACCCTATGCCCAATACCCGATACCTGAGCCAGGGCGAAGACGATGAACGCGCCGAGCAGTGGTGTGAAGGTGACGCCGGTGACGGTGTGGGCGAGAATGATCGCAGCGTAAGCCAGGGCCGCCAGCGCCAGACGGCGCAGGCCGCCCCGTTCGATCAGGTTCCAGAAGGCCAGCAACACCAGCGGGAGGAGGGAGAGTGCAACGTACTCGGCAAAGGCGGCGCGCACGTAGAGGTCGAGCAGGCGGTAGGGTGCGTAGGCGTAGATCAGCCCGGCGATCACCCCCGCGCTGCGGCCCCACCAGCGGCGCACCAGCGCGTACATCGAGCCAGCGGCCACGAACGTCGCCAGCGCCCAGGTCAGCTTGACTGCCGTCGTGAAGCCAGCGCCCAGCAGGTGAAAGAACTCGGCGACATAGTAGGGCAGCGGGCCGTAGAGTACCCAGAGGGGATAGCCGAAACCCAGCGCCTGGTCGGGCGTCCAGCGTGGCCACCAGGCTCCGTCGCGGATGGCCTGATCGAACTCCACGAGGAAGAATACGCTGTGCTGCGCGTCGTGGGCGTCGAAGAAGTAGCCCGGCGACGTCAGCGGCAGCACCGCAGGCAGCGTCAGGAGAATCAGTAACAGAATCTCAGGACTGGGCAAGAAGCGACGGCAGATGGACACAAAGCGTCTGTTCGCCGCAGCCGGACAGCGCATGCGCATTCGAGTGCTCCACAATCGGATGTTGGACGAAAGACGAATGACGTGGGTCATTGTAGCATGGCTCGCAGAAAAGGCCAATCCCGACTGTGTCTCTGTGGCTGAATGACCCTTGTTGGGGGAAGTCATTGCGAACTCTGCCGAAAAAGGCCAAAAGCCATCAGCGGATTAAGCAGATGAAGCGGATGAAATACGAAACAAAATCTGCTCAATCCGCCTAATCCGCTGACGATCCTGGGTCTGTTCAGAGGAGTCATTGCCTTGTTTGACAGAATCTGCCAACTGTGGTATATTGCCAGCACGAACGAGAGCCAATCTCGCAAGGGGAGCTGGGAGAGCCCGGCTGAGAGGGCGGCCCGCTATGCCGCCGACCCTTTGAACCTGATCTGGGTAATGCCGGCGTAGGGAGATGACGACAGGACCACAAGAGGCCATCTGCCTTGCCCAGGGCAGGTGGCCTTCTTGCCGTAGAGGAGGAGTAATGCGCGCCATTATCATCGCCAACGGCCCGTACGGGCGAACGGCCGTTCGCCCCTACCCCCGCTCTTTTCAGCGGCAAGCGGAGGATTGGATCATCGCCGCGGATGGCGGCTCAGTCACGGCTCTGCGCTGGGGCTGGCTGCCACATACCGTGGTCGGCGACCTGGACTCTCTGCCCCATGAACTGCAGCAGCGGTTGGCCGCTGTCGGTTGCCAGTTCGTCACCTTCCCAGAGCGCAAAGACTGGATCGATCTGGAGCTGGCGCTGCAGCATGCCGTCGAGGGCGGGGCGACGGAGATCATCATCTTGGGTGCGCGCGGCGGGCGGTTGGATCAGGAACTGGCCAACGTGCTGCTGCTCAGCCGTCCCGAGTGGGCCGAAGTGGACATCAGGCTGCTGCACGGCCAGGAAGAGGCGCTCGTCGTCCGCCGCCAAGGCACGATCAGCGGCCAGGTGGGAGACACCGTCTCCCTCATCGCCCTGGCACCGCAGGTCACCGGCATCACCACCAGTGGGCTGGAGTGGCCGCTGCACGAGGGCACGCTGGCCTTCGGCTCCACGCTGGGAATCAGCAACAGGCTTACGCAGCCGGTGGCGCAGGTGCGGGTGAAGGAGGGGGTGCTATTGGCAATACACAGTAGACAGGCACAAGAGGCAACGAGGCAACAGGTCACAGGTAACAGGTGAAGGGAGGGAGTAACATGCGCAAGGTCTTTTTTCTGCACAGTCTGTTGGCGCTGGCTCTATTGGCAGGCTGTGCGCCACCGGCGCCGGTGGGAACAACTCCATCGCCGAGCGAGCCGCGCACGCTGACGCTGATGTCGCACGACAGCTTCAGCGCCAGTGAAGAGGTCATCGCTCAGTTCCAGGAACAGCACAACGCGGAGATCAAGTTTCTCAAGGCGGGTGATGCGGGCTCGGCACTGAACCAGGCTATCCTCAGCAAGGAGAACCCGCTGGCCGATCTCTTCTTCGGCGTGGACAACACCTTCTTCAGCCGGGCGCTGGAGGCTGGTATCTTCGAACCGTACGATTCGCCCGCCCTGGCCGCCATTCCCGACGAACTGGAGTTGGACCCGCAGCACCGGCTGCTGCCCGTGGACTTCGGCCATGTCTGCCTGAACTACGACAAGGCGTGGTTCTCGGGAAAAGAGTTGGCTCCGCCAGTCGCATTGGAAGACCTGGTCAGGCCGGAGTACGAGGGGTTGACGGTGGTACAGAACCCGGCGACCTCCTCGCCCGGCCTATCCTTCCTGATGGCGACTGTCGGACACTTCGGCGAGACGGGGAACTACACCTATCTGGACTTCTGGAAGGATCTGCGGGCCAACGACGTGCTGGTGACCGACGGCTGGGAGGACGCCTATTGGGGACAGTTCAGCGCTGCCAGCGATGGCACGCGACCGATCGTTGTCAGCTACGCCACGAGCCCGGCCGCCGAGGTCTTCTTCAGCGAGGGCGTGTACACCGAGCCACCCACGGGCAACGTGCTGGGCGAGGGGGCCTGCTTCCGCCAGATCGAGTTCGTGGGCATCCTCAAGGGCTCGAAGAACCGCGACCTGGCCGAGGAGTTAGTGGACTTCTTTCTCAGCGAGACCTTCCAGGAGGACATCCCGCTGCAGATGTGGGTTTTCCCGGCCAACGAGCAAGCGGCCTTGCCCGAGGTTTTCCGGTGGGCCGAGGTGCCTCTGCTGCCAGCCCAGGTGAGCTCGGCAGCGATCGACGCCAATCGAGACCTGTGGATCGAGCGTTGGACCAAGGTGGTCCTGCGCTGAGCGAGCACCACGCTTCGCAACCGACAACTGCCAGCAAGGTCTTCTTGCCTCTGGTAGCTCACGGAGACGATACGCAACCTTTGGAAGAGGCACGCGCCCTCTGGGTAACCCGCTGGGATTATTCCTCGCCAGAGGACGTGGCAACCATCGTCGAGCGGGCAGCGACGGCTCACTTCAATATCGTATTCTTTCAGATACGGGGCAACGCCGACGCCTACTACGACTCTCGATTTGAGCCCTGGGCGCAACGGTTGAGCGGCACATTGGGGCAGGACCCTGGCTGGGACCCGCTGGCGGTGGCGGTCGAGGAGGCACACCAGCGTGGCCTGCAGCTTCATGCCTACATGAATGTCTACCCCTCATGGGTTGGCACCGAACCTCCTTCGCCGGCCTCGCCGGAACCGATGTTCCACCAGTTCAACCGCTTGTACGGCGATTCGTGGGTTCAATGGCACGAGGACGGCACCCCCATGGGTTTGAACCCCAGCTACCTCTGGGCCAGCCCTGGGCACTGGGCGGTGCCGAAGCATGTGCTGTGTGTAGCTCAGGACATCGTCAGCCGCTACGCGGTGGACGGCCTGCATCTGGATAACATCCGCTACGCAGGCCCAGCCTACTCCCACGACCCGGTCAGCACGGCCCTCTTTGCCCAAGAACAGATCCTGAACCCCGGTCTGACCTGGGGCGATTGGCAGCGCGCCCGCGTCAGCGAACTGGTGGAGCAGATGCACACTCAGGCTTGCGCAGTAAGGGAAGGATTACTATTGAGCGCAGCCGTCTGGCCCGTCTACCGGGACCACTGGCCTTGGTGGACGACCGCCGACGGCTACGGCGGCTACTACCAGGATTCGCTGGGCTGGTTGCAGGCTGGGCAGATAGACGCCATCTGCCCCATGCTCTATGGCAGCACCCTCCTGCTGTACGAAGATCGCTTCGAGAGCTTGCTGCGAGATTTCGTGACCCAGGCAGAGGGGCAGCCGATCTACGCTGGCATCAGCGCCGGTTACGACGATTTCTCTTTCATCGCCCGGCGCATCGAACTGGCGCGTGCCGTGGGGGCGCAGGGCCAGGCCATTTTCTCCAGCAGGCTGATCGAGCAACGCGGCTTCTGGGAAGACTTCCGTCAGGGACCGTATGCTCAGCAGGCCCTTGTTCCGGGCCGTGGGAACGGAGCGCAGAGTCCCTGACTTCGCCGTATCGTCGGAGGTGATGCACTTCAGATCTTCCTTCCCGATTTCCACTTTCCACTCTGAGGTGCTATAATCTCACGCATGAGCACGTCGGGTGAATCACCTCCAAGGAGACAGCGACCGGAGCGAACCTGTCCTCACTGCGGGGCGCGCGTGGCCAAGCGAGCACAGGATTGCTTCCAGTGTGGAGTTGACCTGAGTTCAAAGCCGCGCCGACGGCGTCACCGGCCCTGGGCGGATCTCCTACTTCTGCTGGTCATCGCCGCTGTCGTGGCGGTCTGGTGGTGCCGGGCAGAGGAGGCAGCGCGGGCGGCGTTGACGCCCACAGCCACTTCCACTGCCACAGCCACACCCACGGCCACGCCCACCCCCACGCTGACCCCCACACCCACGGTCACTCCCACGCCCACCCTGACCCCCACTCCCATCGTGCACGAGGTGGAGTCAGGGGAGTCACCGCTTTTCATTGCGGGTCTGTACGGCGTGACCCTGCAATCACTGCTGGAAACCAACGGTCTGCAAGAAGGTGATCTTATCCATATCGGTCAGTTCTTGCGTGTCCCCACTCCTACCCCTATTCTAGGGTCAGATGGCCTGCCGATCACTCCGGCGCCCAGTCCCACACTCGACCAACGAGCAGTGATCTACACGGTGGAGAGAGGTGACTCCTTACTCTCCATCGCTGGGCTGTACGGCGTGACCGTGGAGACGATCCTGAAGGCCAACAGCCTTGACCCTGAGGAGCTCATTCGAGCGGGGCAGTCGCTGGTAATTCCCCAGGGCACGCCTACAGCAGAGCCATCACCTGTGTATCCACCCACGCTCACTGCGACGCCAGGCTCGCCTTGGCCAGCGCCGGAGTTGCTCAGTCCAGCGCAAGGGGCAGAGTTCAGCGCTGGGGAACCGATCCTGCTGCGTTGGGCAGCCGTGGGTCTCCTGGAAGAAGAGCAGTGGCACGTGCTACGAGTTTGGCTTCTCGACCGATCCGAGAGTCCTCTCCCGGCCACATGGACCAAGGGAACCAGCTTCCCCCTCCCCGCCGACTGGCGACCAACCGCTGACGGGGCCGGCCGCGAGCTTTGCTGGCAGGTGACCGTGATCCAGAGGACAGAAGAGGGGGGCGAAGACCCAGAGCTTGTCACCGTTAGCCCATCCAGCGAGATACGCTGCTTCCGCTGGCGTTGAGCCCGGTGCGACGAATGATGGACGACGAAGGGCGGATGTTCGTCGTAGGTCATTCGTCGTTCGTCTGCAAGCAGAGAGTGACCGGTTTTGAGTGCGAACACACCATGACTCGCATCATCCTGGTACGACATGGCCAGACGGCCTGGAATCGAGAGGAGCGTTTCCGAGGACGGGAGGATTTGCCTCTGGACGAGACGGGTCACCGTCAGGCAATAGCTGCCGGGCAACGTATTGCCGCTAACTGGTCCCCCACGGCGATCTACTGCAGTCCGCTGCAGCGCGCCGTGCAGACGGCGCGACCCATCGGCGACGCCTGCGGCCTGTCTGTCCTGCCCTGGCCCGACTTGACAGACATTGACTACGGCCAGTGGCAGGGGCTGACGCCTGCCGAAGCAGCAGCGCGCACCGCGACCCTCCATCGGGCCTGGCTCGAGGCGCCGCAGACCGTGCAGATTCCCGACGGCGAGAGCCTGGCCACCGTGCGGGCTCGCACCTTCGCCGCCTTGCAGGAGATCATCTCCCGGCACCGGGGCGAGACCGTTATCGTCGTTGCTCACACTGTCGTCAACCGCTTGCTGCTCTGCGCCGTTCTGGGCTTGGACAACTCTCGCTTCTGGCGGCTGTGCCAGGAGACGGCGGCCATCAACGTCTTCGAATGGGATGGGGAGGACTTCACGCTGGTCACTCTTAACGACACGTGTCACCTGCGATGTGAGCAAGGCTATTGAGAGGGATACGGGGGCGTTTCGGAACACGAAGATCACGAAATGCCACGAAAGACACGAAAGCGCGTTCGTGACTTCGTATCCATTCGCGCCTTTCGTGTTCCAGACGCACACACACTACAACAGGGAGCATTCCCTCTCCCCACCTTTGTTCAAGGCGGTCTATGTTTGGGTCATATGTCCCAATCTCCCGACCGCCAACCACGCTGCCAATTGCCGGTCAGGGCACAGGCAGGGAACCAGGTGGAACTGCGAGCATGACTTATGTTGACTGTGTACCATCAACCCAACACATGCACTTGAAGCCCGAAAGATGACAGACGCCGAGGAACGCGAGATCTACGACAGCCCTTTCGCGACTTTCGCGATCCTTCGTGGTTTTCGTGTTCCAAACGCCCACACCACACCAAGGAGCATTCCCATGCCCAACCCGCGCTCAACCAAGGGGCATGACTTCAAACCCCTCTCGTACGAGACAATCGCTAGACGAACTCGTCTTGGAAACCAAGGCCAGAAGCGCCATTGACCCTGAAGACGTCGAACAGTGCTTGCTGTACCTGCACCGAGGGGGCTATCGTCTCTGCCTACTGGTCAACTTCGGGCAGAAGCCGTTGGGTATACGGCGATTCGTGCACACCCCAGCAGATCCAGTAGGTGATGAAGGAAAAGGGAACTGATCATGCACGAGATCCAAACTTTCGCCGAACAAGTCATGGACAACGTGGAGCGGGTGATCGTCGGCAAGCGGCAGGTCGTCGAGTTGCTGATGGTGGCGCTCCTGGCCGAGGGGCACGTGCTCATCGAGGACGTGCCCGGTGTGGGGAAGACGATGCTCGCCCGCGCCATGGCCATCTCCCTGGGGGTGACCTTCAAGCGGCTGCAGTGCACGCCGGACCTTCTGCCCAACGACGTCACTGGGGTCAGCGTTTTCAACCAGAAGACTCGGGAGTTCGACTTCCACCCCGGCCCCGCTTTCGCTCACATCCTGCTGGCTGACGAGATCAACCGCGCCACGCCTCGCACTCAGTCGGCGCTGCTGGAGTGTATGGGCGAGCGACAGATCACCGTGGATGGCATCACGCGCCTGCTGCCCCGCCCCTTCCTCGTTTTGGCCACGCAGAATCCCATCGAGTACGAGGGCACCTTCCCGCTGCCCGAAGCGCAGCTCGACCGTTTCCTGCTCAAGCTCAGCCTGGGTTACCTGGACGAGGCGTCCGAGAGCCAAATGCTGCTGCACCTGCGTCGCCGCCACCCTATCGAGACGCTTCAGCCGGTGGTAGATGGCAGTGAGCTGCCGCGGTTGGCGGAGCGGGTGTGGGACGTCCACGTGGACGACACCGTGCGCGACTACATCGTGCGGCTGGTGCACAGCACGCGGCAGCATCCGGATCTGATCCTGGGGGCCAGCCCGCGAGGCAGCCTGGCGCTCTACAAGGCGTCGCAGGCGCTGTCGGCGCTGCGTGGCCGCGATTATGTGTTGCCCGACGACGTGAAGGCGCTAGTGCCGCTGACCCTGGCCCACCGCTGCATCGTCCATCCCGAAAGCGCCTTGCGGGGCAGGACGGCTGAGCGCATTCTTGTGGGCATCTTGAATGCAGTGAAGCTGGAGATTGGAGAACTGTAGGGGGATGTGGGAAACCCAGACATACAAGCCGTGAACGAGATACCCTTCCTGGTCCTCATCTTGTTTCTCATCGCCGTTCTCCTGCGACTGGACTTCGTCTTCTATCTCGTCTACGTTCTCTTCGGCGTCTACGTGGTCTCCCGGTGGTGGACGGCGCGGGTGATGCGGGCCATCGAAGTGCAGCGCCGCTTCACCGATCACGCTTTCCTGGGAGAGCGAGTGACGGTGGATTTGGAACTGCGCAACGGTGCGTTGCTGCCCGTTCCCTGGCTCCGGATCCACGAAACGGTGCCCCTCGCCCTGCATGCACCCAGCAATGTGCGCCGCGTGACCAGCTTCCGCCCGCGGGAGCACACGAGCATCAGCTACGACTTGGATTGCCGCCGCCGCGGCTACTACCCCATCGGCCCCCTCTACCTGACCAGCGGTGACGTTTTCGGTTTCGCCAAGGCTGAGCGACGCGAGGCCGCCACCGATCATCTGACCGTCTACCCTGAGATCATCCCCCTGACGCGCCTGGGGTTTCCCTCGCAGTCTCCCTTCGGCACCATCAAGAGCCAGCAGCACATCTTCGAAGACCCGGCGCGGGTGACCGGTGTGCGAGACTACCGCGCCGGCGATTCGCTGCGCCGCATCCACTGGAAAGCCAGCGCCCGCCAGGAGATGTTGCTGGTCAAGAAGTACGAGCCGGCCATCTCGCTGCAGACAGCCATTTTCCTCAACCTGAACCGCCAGGAATACGGCCAGCGGTGGCGCATTGATGCGCCCGAATGGGCCATTGTCGTCGCCGCTTCGATTGCCAGCCACCTGGTGGAGCAGCGACAGGCAGTGGGGCTGATGACCAACGGGCGCGATCTGGTGGCAGAGGATGGCTTGGAAGATGAAGATGACAAAGGTGATGAGGGTGATGGAAATGGGAATGGAAACGGAAATGGCGCGCCGCTGCCGCTACCGCCCCGCCCAGGGCGTCTCCATCTCATGAGAGTGCTGGAAGTGCTGGCGCGGGTGGAACCGCAGGACACGCAGCCCTTCAGCGTCTGGGCGCAACGGGCCAGCCTGCCACTTTCCTGGGGCGATACTATCGTTGCCATCACCCCCACTGGCGACGAGGAGACTTGTCGAGCGCTGCACCAGCTTTGTCGCAAGGGCTTCAACGTCGTGCTCGTCGTCGTGGAACCGCATGGACAGTTCGGGCTGATCCGCCAGCGCGCCCGACAACTGGGCTTCCCTGCCTTCCAGGTGGCGCACAGGCGAGACGTGGACGGGTGGAGACAATGATGGACAGTGTCTGGAACCGCAGCCTGTTCCGCCCTCTCTTGATCGCCACTCTGGTCACGGCTCTGATGGCGGGACCTGTTGCTATCGGGCAGGCTGTCGCGCCGCAGTGGCAGGCGGGCTATCTGCTGCCCCTGCTCTTCCTCGTGGCGTTGGAAGCAGTGTACACGACCACCTGGCTGGCCCATCCCAACCGTCGCCAGCGGCGCACCATCGGTTTCCGGTTGGCTGAGCTGGTGGTGTGGCTGGTGATCGTGCGGGGGCTCCTCTGGATGCTGCGCCGCAACTGGCCTCAGCTATACGATCTGTGGCGCTGGCTGCGCGCGCCCATCTCCTTCTTCGACCTGGAGTTCGTGCTCGTGGGCGTGCTCGTGGCCGTGGCCTGGGCGGAAGCGATCAGCAACGGCGGTATCTTTCAGCAACTTGCCTTGCAGCCGGACGAATTGGCCGATCCCCCTACCGGACACGATCAACATGACTGGCGCGTACCTCTCTCTTACACCACATCGCGCACGGCCATCCTGGCTCGTTTCAGCGGGCGATGGATGCTTGGCGGGGTGTTCCTCGCGCTCTGCGCTGCTGCCTCGCGCCTGAAACTCCAACCTGGCGCTGGCCTGCGTTTGTTTGGGCTGGCCCACCTGGATCTCTCACTGCCGATGATCGCTGCTCTCGTCGTCTACCTCCTGACTGGATTGCTCCTGATGAGCCTGGGACGTCTGGCGGTGCTGCGCGCCAGATGGCGGATAGACAAGATCGAAGGGGAACAGACAGTGACGCGCCGCTGGCCGCTCTTCACCCTGCTCCTGGTGCTGATCGTCGGCGGGCTGTCGGCGCTGATGCCCCTGGGGTCCACCTGGCGGCTGGGCTACTGGCTGCAGATCGCCGTTCTGTTCATCAGCAATCTGGCGTACATCGTTGTGGGCTACACTCTCTGGCTGCTCAGCACACTGCTTGGCTTGCTGCTATCGGCACTGGGTCTAGGCAGTGAGGCAGTGACGGGAGAGCGTATGCAGTTTGAGCCACCGCAACTGCCCGGGCAGCCTCTTGACACAGCCAGGGAGCTCCCCGAGTGGCTTGGCGGGACGCTCTTCTGGCTGCTGATGGCGATCATCGTGGTTTACGCGCTGGTGATCTTCCTGCGAGGAAGAGGCGTACGGCTGGAGTGGGGGCGGCTGAGCCTGTTCTGGGTGAGGCTGCGGGCCTGGTGGCGCCGCTGGCGGCGCGGCGTGCGGGAGGCTGCCCAGGGAGTGAGAAAGACATTGGCCGAGCGGTGGGCGCGGCGGAGGCCGGAGGAGCTGGCTGGTCGTCCGGGCCGGGGTTTCCTGCCCTGGCGGCAGCTTTCGCCACAGGAACGGGTGCGGCTCTTCTACCTCTTCACCGTGCGGCGGGCAGAGGAGCGAGGCGTGCATCGGCAACCTCACCAAACGCCCTACGAGCATACTCCGGCGCTGGAGGCAGGCTGGCCCGACGTCGAAGAGGAACTGGAAGCACTGACCCAGGCCTTCGTCGAGGCTCGCTACAGCGCCCGCTCCATCGCGCCGGATGAGGTGCAAGGCGTGCGGCAGGTGTGGAAGCGGGTGCGTTCGGCGCTGCGGCATGGCAGGCGTGAGGCTGGCGAGAGTGATACTTCTTCTTGCCCTAAAGCGAGGATTTGAGGTTCGTAGTAGCGGCTTCGGCTGCTTTTCGGCCAGTGTACGGCGCTGAAGTGCCTACTGCGAGCCTTTCTGGCCTTTGCTGAAGAGTGTCTCCGACTGCAATCCGCGATCCTGTTTTTCTCACTAGGAATGCTTGACCCCTGGGCAGCAGTGTGGTAGAATGGCGATAATGACTCCTCTGAAAAAGGCCCAAGATCGTCAGCGGATTAGGCGGATTGAGCAGATTTTGTCTCATACTCATCCGCTTCATCTGCTTAATCCGCTGGTGGCTTTTGGCCTTTTTCAGCAGAGCTAACAATACAGCAGAAAGGCCACGCGAGATAATGAGCCGTCCCCTATGGTTCGTGCAACTCATCAGGAAAGCCTATCCGGGTCGCTTTCTGGCGGCCAGGACAACCAAGGTGCCCATCCTGGGCCGTATCGTTGATCGATTGTTCTTTGACAGCGATGACCTGATCTACCTGCCCCAGGATCAGGTGATTCCCATCAACCAGCCGATCAGCATGCCGGAGGAGATGGTGCTGCCATCGCAGGTGGTGGAGCACTTCATTGAAGGAGCCAGCGTTCACTGGATCATGAACTCCTGCATCTGCCGCCAGGCCGAGGGGTGCGAAGACTATCCCATTGACCTGGGCTGTCTCTTCCTGGGCGAGGCGGCACTGGGGATCAACCCAGAACTGGGACGCCGCGTGACCAAAGAGGAGGCACTGCAACACGTGCGCCGCTGCCGCGAGGCGGGCCTGGTTCACCTGATTGGCCGCAACAAGCTGGACACCATCTGGCTGGGAGTAGGCCCAGGCGACAGACTGCTGACCATCTGCAACTGCTGCCCCTGCTGTTGTCTCTGGGGAACGTTGCCCTATCTCGCTCCCCAGGTCAGCCGCAAGGTCAGCCGCATGCCCGGCGTCACCGTAGCCGTGAACGGGCGCTGCACCGGCTGTGGAACGTGCACTCAGAGTGTGTGCTTCGTGGACGCCATCTACCTGGTGGACGGCAGTGCTGTCATCAGCGACGAGTGCAGAGGCTGTGGCCGCTGCGTCACTGTCTGCCCTGAAGAAGCCATTGAGATGTCCATCGAACACGCTCAGTTCGTGGAGGAATCCATCGCCCGCATATCGCCACTGGTTGATGTGTCGTAATCGTCTGCTACCTGTTGTCGAGGTTTCCGGTTGGCATCACTTTTGGGTACCACTTCTGTACCGGACACTTCTTCGAAAAGCAGCCGAAGGGGACGCGGACAAACGCGGATGACCACGGACAATCAGGAAAGAGGTCCAGTGTCTCCAGTCAAAACTGAGGAATTGCTGTCCTGGCACTCTCGAATGAGCGAAGGACAGAGAAACTCCGTGTTTGTCTGTGTTCGTCCGCGTCCTAGCAGAACTGTCCGCTAGTGAAGGTACCACTGCTGTGTTTGGCATCTGGCATATCGTGCGCCCCTGGCCCATCTGCTTAAGCAGGTTGGAGTGGCATTGGCAACATGTTTCCATCTGCTCATCAATACGCATCAGACCGCCATCACCGCATCGTCGTCGTGGGCACAACGGGATCGGGCAAGACGACGCTGGCGCACCGCCTGGCCCAGCGTCTCGGATACCCCCATGTGGAATTGGATGCGCTCAACTGGGGCCCCAACTGGACGCCCGCCCCGGTCGATGTCTTCCGCCAGCGCACTGCCCAGGCTCTGAGCGGCGATGCCTGGACCGTGGACGGCAACTACAGCAAGGTGCGCGACATCGTCTGGAGTCGGGCGGACACGGTGGTGTGGCTGGACTACGCCCTGCCGATCATCATGGGGCGGCTGGTGTGGCGCACCTTTCGACGGATCTTCACCCGCGAGGAACTGTGGAGTGGCAACCGCGAGCGGTTGTGGGAGCAGTTCTTCAGCGACGATTCCATCTTCCTCTGGGCGCTCCGCACCTACCGCAGACGGCGCCGGGAGTATCCCATTCTCTTGGAACGGCCAGAATACGCCCATCTGGCGGTCGTGCGCCTGCGCTCGCCACGCGAGACACGGAACTGGCTTGCGTGTCTCGGTAGATCCCGCTAGTGATACCGGATCTTCTGAGTTTCCGACCACGGACACGCCATGGCACATGAGAGGCCCAGCCGAATCGACCTTGAATCGCAGTTCCAATCCAAGTTCCTTGGCGGCATGGTAGGGAGCGCGCTGGGCGATGCCATCGGCGAATTGGCCTTCCGAGGCCTGGACGAGGCGGCCCTGCGCTCGGGAATCGCACGAAGCGACGTCCTCAGGTACACGGACGACACAGCCATGGCCATCGGCCTGGCCGAGTCCATCACCCAGGTCGGACGGCTTGATCCACAGCACCTGGGGGATACCTTCCGCAGGAACTTCAACCGCGAGCCGTGGCGGGGATACGCAGCGGGTCCGCCTACCATCTTCCAGTTGGTGGAGCGGCAGGGTATCTCCTACTCGGAGGCTGCCCGCAGCCTGTTCGGCGGACAGGGTTCCTTCGGCAACGGGGCGGCCATGCGCATAACGCCGGTCGGGCTATTCTTCCACGATGCCCCGGACCTCTACGAGCAGGCCCGCGCCTCAGCCACTGTGACCCATGCCCATCCCATCGGCGTGGACGGTGCCGCTGTCCTGGCTATGGCCATCGCCCAGGCCGTGACGTTGGATCCGCGTCAGCCCTTCCCGCTGGAGAGCTTCTCCCAGAGCCTGGTGGACTGCGCCCGAACGCCGGAGATTCGAGACAAGATGATCCTGGTCCGAACCTTGATGGCCGATGGCGTGCCTCCTGCTTACGCTGCCAGGCAGTTGGGACAGAGTGTGGCCGTGCACCAATCCATGCCCTTTGCGGTCTACGCCTTTCTGTGTCATCCGGAGGCGTTCGGTGCCTGTCTCTTCTGCGCCATCCTGCACGGCGGCGATCGGGACACGCTCGGCGCCATGGCCTGCGCCATATCGGGGGCCTATCTGGGGATCGAAGCCATCCCGCAGGCCTGGCGTGAGAAGAGCGAGAATCGCCAGACCATCGAAACCCTCGCGCTCCAATTGGTAGCATTGAGAGCGATGAGCGGATGAGCGAATGAGAGCAGTGAGGCCGCTGCACTCCCTCCTGGAGGAAGCTCTTGAAACTGAATGCCCGCATGCACGCCGCCATTAACAGCACCGAACGGCGGAACTACCGCCTGGGTGTGGCCAACGGTGTGTTCACCCAACTGGCCATGAACATCACCCATCCCAGCCTGGTGCTGCCCGTTTTCGTCCGAGTGCTGGGCGGCTCCAACACCCTGGTGGGCTCCCTCTCTGCCCTTCGCTTCGGCGGGTGGTTCTTGCCCCAGTTCCTGGCCGCCGGTTGGATTCAGCCCCAGCGACGCAAGGTTCCCATATCGGTGGCCCTGGAGATCGTGCGAGTAGCTGTCTATGCCACACTTGGCGTCCTCACGTACAGTCTGGGCCTTTCTAACCCCAGCCTGTTGCTGTTCATCTTCTTTGCCCTGTTCAGCCTCTCCCGCTTGACCGCAGGCGCCGGGGCGCTGGCGCGGATCGATGCCATTGCCAAGATCGTTTCGCCAGCCCGTCGGGCAGCCTTCTTTGCCACCCGCAACTTCTGGGGCGGTGTGGTCGTTTTCGGAGCGGGCATTCTCGTGCGCTATGTGTTGGACGAGAATCGTGGCTGGCCGTTCCCTGCCAGTTTCACGTTCCTTTTCGGCTTGTCCACGCTCTGTTTCCTGGTGGCCTTGTTAGTCTTCGCACGGGTGAGGGAACAGGCGGGCCCAGCGGGACTGCCGCACCATTCGCTCAAAGAGCAGTTGGCGCGTGCCCCCGGCCTGGTGAAAGGGGACCCAGCCTTCCGCCGCTACGTTCTGGTGCGCATCCTGCTGAGTATGACGCGTCTCTCGGCACCCTTCTATCCCATCCTCGCCCTGGACAGACTCGACGCACCAGCATCTATGGTGGGCTTCTACATGTCAGCCATGACCCTGAGCCGCGTCCTTTCCAATCCGCTGTGGCAGAGGATAAGTCGGAGCCGAGGCAACACCTTCCTGGTCAAGACATCTGCTCTGCTCACAGTCCTGGAGCCGTTGACAGCGGTGGCTTTGCCCTGGCTCATGCGAGTGGCCGGGTTCACCGTGCAGCGCAGCGGACTGCTGCCCGCCTATGTCTTCTCCCTCGTCTTCCTGATCGCGGGCAGCGCACAGAGCGGGCGCGGCATCGGGCTGATGGCCTTGCTGCTGGACATGGCTCCGGATGCGGAGCGGGCCAGCTACATCGGCCTGGTGAATACAGTGTTGGGCTTCGTCAGCCTTCTGCCCATTCTTGCGGGTGCTGTCATCGACAGGATAGGCTTCGAGCCTATCTTCGTCTTGGCCACACTCTTGCTCCTGTGTGCCTATGTGGCTACGTTGGGATGGCAGAACGAGAGCAAGCCCTGGCCAGTGAGCAGATCATGAGTTCAGAATCTGCTCCATGACCTGGCAGCGGTAGCTTGGAGCGAGGACAAGAAGCCCTTGCAGAACGGCCATCGGTGTGGTGGAATGCTAGCGTCGCAAGAGACAACGGAACAAGTGGGTGAATGATGAAAACGGGGACAGCGCGGGGAACAAGTCTCTGCCCAAAGTGATTGCGGACTGGGAGGCAAGCTCCCAGGTGCTAGGGGCTTCAAAGGGCGCCCTGCTTGAGGATCTTGACACCGTGGCAGGGCTGAGACAAGCTTGAATCGAGGATCAGCGTTGCGAGAGGATGCGAGGGTTGCAGGTAAGGATCTGCAACCCGTCCACCAGCAGGAAATCATCGTCTGTGGTTACGATAGCATCCACACCGCAGCGATCCATCGTGGTCAGGTGGAAAGCATCGCGGGGGAGAAAGGCATAGCTGTCCATGTAGTTAAGCGTGGTGGACAGCCCCTCCGGCTCTGTGCCCACCAGCCGGATGCGAGGGTCAATGGCCAAGCGATCTACCAGCGCCCGCAGTTCTTTCAGATGTGGCTGGATGACCTGGGGGTTCTCGCGGTATACGTCCCAGAACCCTCGGTCGGGGTGGTCCTCCATCACTTTCAACCGGATCAACGTGAAGATCGTCTCATCCAACGCCAGGGTGGAGACGTAGGAAAGGGTGTCTTGGGCACCACTCAGTCGTTCGAGAAAGGCGTAACACGCGCGATGATAGCGCCCAGCCGGGTAGGTGGCGTGAACCAAGAAACTGGCATCCCAGTACAGCAGCCTGGGCAAGGGAGCATCGAAATCAAAGACCAAAGCGCCCATCAATCTGCTCGTACCAGTGCTTATTCATGATCTCTTCCACATCTACCGAGCCAGGCGGGCGTGTTGAGGACACGATTCGGGCCAGGTCCGTCAGCGGCCCTAGAGAGTGGATCGTGTCTTTGCGCCGAAGCCAGAGGACGCTGTCTTGCCGCCGGATTTCGACGCGGTCGCCTTCCCGCAGGCCAAGAGTATGCCCCAGCGATTCGGGCAAGACCAGTTCTTCCCGTTTCGAAAGCTGTACGGTGACCATCGTCGCGCTCCTTTCGGTCCAATTATAGCATCTTCTCCGTTTTGTGGCAATTGCAGTCTGGGATGATACTTGCAGGCACAAAACGCTCTTGACGAACGGGCATCGGTGTGGTAGAATGAGAGGTAACGTAGAAGTCGAACCATTGGTTCACCAACTCTCACGTCCAGCATGCGTG
>CBDURC010000038.1:0-16356 GCA_965369635.1 uncultured Anaerolineales bacterium
GCATCACACAGGGGACCGGTCATCCGCTCAAGGATAGAAGTCCTCAGCAGGAATTCTTGGATGTCGCTGGATTGCCGATCGAGGACCTCCTCCACCAGGTAGTCCAAGATGAAACGGTGGGTGCCGCTGAAGGCCTTGATGAACCCCGATACGTCCTTTCGCCCTCGCATGGAGAGGGCGGCCAATTGCAAGCCCGCGATCCAGCCCTCGGTGCGCTCTTCAAGCGCAGCCACGTCTTCCGGCGACAGGTCCAGCTTCATGACCTGGTTCAGGAATGCTGTGGCTTCTTGGGGCGTGAAGCGCAGGTCATCGGCGCGCAGCTCGGTCATTTCTCCGCGCGCTCGATAGCGGGCAAGAGGCCAGGGTGGATCGGCTCGGCCGGAAAGGATCACGTGCATTTGCGGCGGCAGGTTGTCCAGCAAGAAAGCGAACGCATCATTCACCTGCGGAGCGGTAATCACGTGGAAGTCGTCCAGGACGAGGGCCAAGCTAGGTCCTGAGCTGCCAGGCTGAGCCTGTCGAAGCCCTGTCGAAGGGGGGGCTGGGATTGCGGCGATTTCGTTGATCAAGCCAGTTAGGAGCGGTTCGATGGGTGGTGGCTGGGGGGATTGGAGCGCTGCCAGGGCGGCTACTCCTACATCGACGTGAACTGTCTGCAGGGCGGCGACGAAGTAGGCCCAAAACCGCGTCGGGTCATTGTCGCCTTCGTCCAGCGAAACCCAGGCGACGGGCCGCCCACTCGCTGATTCGCTGACTCGCTGACTCGCCCATTCGCTCAACAACGTGGTCTTGCCGAAGCCGGCCGGGGCGGAGATGAGCGTGAGCTTGCGCTGAAGTCCCGCGTTCAACTGTTCGATCAAGCGCGGGCGCGACACCAACTCGGGCCGGACGGGGGGGATATAGAGTTTGGTTTTCAGGAGGGGCACGGTAATTATCCTGCCTGGCAAGGTCTTGCACCAACATTTACATCCTGAACCGGGCGACTCCAATGCCATAAGCTTACCACATTTTCCCCCTACTCCCAAACGGCTCAGTTACCCTTCCCCGCTTGATGACCGTCCCCACGAGATTGGTGCCAAAGCGGTAGCCCAGGTGACGATAGTCGGGCACGTCCAGGATGATGACGTCGGCCCACTTGCCCACCTCCAGGCTCCCTGTCTTTTTCCCCAATCCGGTGGCGCAGGCCGCGTTCAGCGTGGCTGCCGTGATGGCCTCGGCCGGCGTCAGATGCATGTAGCGGCAGGCCAGGGCGATGATGAATTGCATGGATTCGCACCAGCAGGTACCGGGGTTGAGGTCGGTGGCCAGCGCCAGCGCACCGCCTGCCTCGATGATGGCCCGCGCTGGCGTGTACTGGCGATGTCCCAGTCCGAAGGGGGTGCCCGGCAGCGCTACAGCGATGGTGTCTGATTGGGCCAGCAACTCGATCTCCTCCGTCGGTGTGCAGACCAGGTGGTCGGCCGAGATTGCGCCCAGTTCTACCGCCAGCCGCGTGCCGCCCAGCGGCTTGAATTCGTCCACGTGGATCTTCAGCCCGAAGCCCAGGTGCTTGGCCGCCTCCAGCACGCGCCGCGACTGAGCCAGGTCGAAGGCGCCATCTTCGCAGAACACGTCGCAGAAGATGGGGAGTGGGGTATGGGGGTATGGGAGTGAGGCATGTTCCCCTGACGCATAACCCTTAACCCTTTCCGCCACCGCGGGGAGCATCGTGCTGACCACGAGATCAACGTATTCGCCGGCGCGGCGTATGTATTCCGCTGGCACCGCGTGCGCACCGAGGAACGTGGGCACGAGGTCTACGGGATGCGTAGCATCGAGTTGGCGGATGGCGTCCAGTTGCTTGAGTTCGGTCGCCAGTTCTAGCCCGTAGCCGGTCTTCACCTCGGCAGTGGTGGTGCCGTGGGCCAGCATGCGGTCGAGGCGGGCGCGGCTCTGGGTCACTAGTTCGCTTAGTGAGGCAGCGCGGGTCGCCCGCACGGTGGACATGATGCCCCCGCCAGCGGCCATGATCTCCATGTAGGACGCGCCAGCCACCCGCTGCTCGAACTCCCCCGACCTCTGCCCCGCCCACACGAGATGCGTGTGCGGATCCACGAAGCCAGGCAAAACAACCTTGCCACAGGCGTCGAGGATCCGCTCGGCCGTGAAGTCAGCCAGCACCTCCGCGGTCGGCCCCACGGCAACGATGCGTCCTTCCTGTACCGCCAGCGCGCCATCCTTGATGATGCCCAGGTCAGCCAGGGCTTCGCCGCGCTTGGGGCCGTGCCCGCCGGGGATAGTGAGCAGTTGGGCAGCGTGAATGATGATGAGATCCGTTTGCATGATCTTTCCCTGTTTGGGCTAAGCGTGATACATCTTTCGAAGGGGGAAGACGGGGATGAGAAACGTACACGAGGGAGAGCTCGGCGAAGAGGGGTGATGCTAAAACGAAACCTCGTAGTTCGCCTTCAAGAACTCCATAACGCTTCTGAAGACATCTCTTGCTTTTGACAAGGCTTCTCTGGCGTCTTCCTGGTTGTATTGCTGCGAGGGAATCCAGATTGGTAGGTCGGCTCTTCCAAAGAAGGGGTATTCCGTCTTCAGTCCTACTCTCTCCAGTGATGCGGCAATCCTCCCAAGCCTATGAGCCTCGGGGAAATCCGGATGATAAGCGGTCACGAAGTCAGCCGAGACAACGTGCTGCGAGGTAATGATGATGTCTCTCAAAGCCAGGGCGGCTTTCAACGTCTTCTCAACAGCATGCTGCGAGCGATGTCCTTATGCCTCAACAAGTTCCGGCACCTCCCATACACGCTCTCTGAGCTTGCGCGCTCCTCGTTCAGTCATGTTCTGCGTAAATCGAGTAATCTGAGCAGCAAAAAAGCCTTCCGGATCAAAGACACACCGATGAGCATCCCAGATCTCCAGCATCAGAGGCGCAATGCTCTCCACTGAGTATCTCACATCGCCAGGGCTGACGAGGATGATCTGAACTGCTTGACCAAGGACTAGACCAAACTCTTCGATAGCCAGTGCCACAGGGTCTTGCTTGCGCCAGCAGGTGGGAAGGTTGTTTGCCACCACGAGAAGGTCAACATCGGAATGCCAATGGGCAATTCCTCTGGCATGGGAACCGAAGAGCACAACGGAGACCAGATCGTTGCCAAATCTGCTTTTCAATTCATCTAATACTCGACTCAACGTATCCTCGAAGCGCATTCCCAGCCTCTCTCCCTACCACATGGTGACCAGCGTGATCAGCCGGAGCGGAGTTCCGTGGGAAAGTATACCATAGGTTGGGAAGAAGGACAAGCCAACGACATCTGAGAGATGCTTCGCTCTCTGTCGGTCACAGAAGTCCCTGGAGCAGATAGCCCACGATCATCAGCAGGCCCGTGAGCAGGTGCACCTGGATGGTGCCTGCGTTGGCGGGCACCAGTTGCTGCGAATCGTCGTAGTGGGCGAGCGCCACCCGCACGGCCTTGAAGGCGAGCGGAACGGTCAGCAAGCCGAGGAGTGCCCAGGGGGTGACGCCATCGAGGAGCACCCCGAGGAGCAGCGACAGGTAGACGGCAAGCATCAGTGCCGCGTAGCCCTGCGAGGCCAGTCGCTTCCCCAGCCGCACCACCAGGTGGCGCCGGCCCACCGCACCGTCGGCGGCCGCATCCTGGAACTCGTTGATGTACAGCACAGCGGCGATGAGCAGCGCCACGGGCAGCGAGGCTAGCACCGGTTCCCATGAGAAACGTCCTGTCTGCACGGTGTATGCGCCCAGCGTCATCAGCACGCCGAAGTTAAGTCCGATGAACAGCTCCCCCACACCAATGGCGGAGAGGGAGAAACCTGGGGTGACGTAGAAGACGGCCGAGAAGATGCCGACGGCCCCGATCAGCAGGATGGCCCAGCCGCGCACGCTGGTCAGATAGAGCCCCACCACGCTCCCCGAGGCCAGACAGAGCACCGACGCGGTCAGTATCTGCCGCGGAGTCAGCAGTCCCTCTTGGATCATCCGGCTGCCGCCGGTGAAGGGGCGGACGAATTCCACGTTGACGGCATCCGTACCCCGCAGGTGGTCCATGTAGTCGTTGATCATGTTGGCTCCGGCGTGCAACAGCAGCCCGCCCAGCAGTGTCAGGAAGAACAGTCCCCAATGGAAGGGTTCTCCCCGCGCCCAGGCGATGGCTGAGCCCAGCAGGATGGGCACGATGGTGGCGGTGAAGAACGGCGCACGAGTCGCAGCTATCCAGAGTCTAAGGCGATCATTCATTCAGTGGTCTCCTTCGTATAGTCTACTGGCCGAACGGCCAATTCCAAATGACTAAACCCGGGCCGGGGCACAGGCGTGGATGCGCTCCAGGAGATCATCTCCCATCGCCCAGCCCTGTCCAGCGGAAGTAGAGCTCGTTCTCGACCCCCAGCCGCGCCAGGACGCGACCCACGGTGCCGTCCACGATATCGTCCACTGTCTGCGGGCGGCCGTAGAGGGCGGGGACTGGTGGGAAGACAACACCGCCCATTTCCGCCACCTGCTGCATCAGCCGCAGATGCCCCAGATGCAGCGGCGTCTCCCGTACCACGAGCAACAGCGGCCGCCCTTCCTTCAGCGTGACGTCGGCGGCGCGGGCCATCAGATTGGCGGCATAGCTATGCGCCACCGCCGAGAGGGTCTTGATGCTACAGGGGATGATGACCATGCCCAGCGTGCGGAAACTACCGCTGGCGATGGCCGCGCCCATCTCGTCGGGCGCGTAGACGACGTCGGCCAGGTCCTCCACCGCTGCTGGCTGCCAGTCGGTCTCTTGCTGCATGATGACCCGCGCCGGTTCGCTCAGCAGCAGATGGGTTTGCACGTCCGGCATGGCGTGTAACACCTGCAGGAGACGGATGCCATAGATCGTCCCGCTGGCCCCGGAGATGCCCACCACGAGTCGGCGGGGAACCGTTTTCGTTTCATTCATGTGACAACCTCGAGCTAATCCTACCATCAGCAGGCTCTCTTGTCAAACCCTATGATTTGTCCGAAAGAAGAAGGGGTGCTATACTCATGCCTTGCTATCAGCGATTCAAGGAGGCAACCAGAGCGTGACATCGCTCTTCACAGCCGTTTACGTCATTACAGCGCTATTCCTGGCACTCTACGGTGCTAATGCCCTGTTGCTGACACTGGTCTATTGGCGGGTGCGGCAGCGGCAGCCAGTCGAGCCGACTCTCACCAGCGCGCCCCGGGTCACGGTACAGCTCCCGATCTACAATGAGATGTACGTGGTGGAGCGGCTGATCGGCGCGGTGGCCCAACTCGACTATCCTCCTGACCGGTTGCAGATCCAGATACTGGATGATTCGACGGACGAGACCACGGCCATCGCCCAGACACGGGTGGATCATTATCGCGCCAGGGGAGTGGACGTCGACCTGGTGCGCCGCCAGGGGCGTGAGGGGTTCAAGGCTGGCGCACTGGCTCACGGCCTCCGCAGTGCCACAGGAGAACTGATTACCATCTTCGACGCCGACTTCGTGCCGCCGTCCGATTTCCTGCGCCGTACCGTGCCCTACTTCCAGGCCGACTCTCGCCTTGGCTTCCTGCAGACCCGCTGGGGGCATTTGAACGCCGACTACTCGGCCCTGACCCGAGTTCAGGCCCTGGCTCTCGATGGCCACTTCGCCATCGAGCAGACTGCGCGGCAGAGGGCCGGCTGGTTCATGAACTTCAACGGCACGGCTGGCCTCTGGCGACGGACTTGCATTGACGATAGTGGGGGCTGGAGCGGAGATACACTTTCCGAGGACCTGGACTTGAGCTATCGAGCGCAGTTGGCTGGCTGGCGCTGTGCCTACCTGCCACACGTAGTAGCCCCGGCCGAGGTGCCTCCGCAGTTGGCAGCGTTCAAACGGCAGCAGTCTCGCTGGGCCAAGGGTTCCATCCAGTGTCTACGGAAGTTGGCAAAGGACGTCTGGCGGGCGCCGCGCTCGCTGACCGCTCGGCTGCAGGCGCTTGTCCACCTGAGTAGCTACCTGGCCCACCCGCTGATGGTCTTGATGCTGCTGGCCACGCTGCCGCTGCTGTTGAGCGGAGCCAGGCTGAACTGGCCTCTGGCCTATCTCAGTCTGGCTAGCCTGGGACCTCCCATTCTCTACGCCGTGGCACAGAAGGCGCTCTATCCTGACTGGTGGCAGCGCTACGCCCGCATGCCGCTGCTGGTGCTGTTGGGCGGCGGCATCGCTCTCAACAACAGCGTGGCGGTGCTGCAAGGGCTGCTGGGGCGGGAGAACCGCTTCCATCGCACGCCCAAATTCCGCCTGGAAGGCAGAACTGGCCGTTGGGAGGGCCAACGCTACGCCTTGAGCCTGGACTGGATAATCCTGGGCGAGGTACTGTTGGCGTTGTATGCTGCGTTGACCATCGCCGTGGCCTGGACGCAGGGTCACCCCTGGGCCATCCCCTTCCTTTGCCTCTACTTGGGCAGCTTCGGCATGGTAGCGGTGGTTGGCCTGTGGCAATCCATCGCACCGGCGTTCGCCGCCAGGGCGGCACGGAAAATGGCTTCCGTCGTCGGGCAGACAGCAAGCTCACCGCTGGCAGCGTCCCCATCGGCCGTCTGGCCCGGCGCGAGGCAATGATATCCTCTTTCCGTGGCCAGTCGTGAAGCGCAGCCTGATCCGTTTTCTTCTGCTGGGAGCGCTGCTGGCTGCCTGTGGCGGCAGCGGGCAGCCGTCTCCAATGCCAGAAGTGCATGTTGCGGCGCGGTCGGTGCCGACGGCTGTTCCCTCGGCCACTGCAACGTCCACGCCGACGCCGCCGACGCTGACGCCCACGCCTGCGCAGCCCACGTCAACGCCCACCCCAACAGCCACGCCGACGAATTCGCCGACGCCGACGCCAACACCACCGCACCCCCTGACCATCGAGTGGCTGCGTCACCAGGAGTACCCAGACAGCGAGATCGTCATCGAAGAGACGCTGACGTCTGGCGTAAACTACAGCCGCTACGTCGCGTCCTATCGGTCAGAGGGGTTGAAGATCTACGCGCTCCTCACCGTGCCCAAGGGCACGAGGCCGGAAAGCGGCTGGCCGGCCATCGTGTTCAATCACGGCTACGTCCCGCCCGATGAGTACCGCACGACGGAGCGCTACGTGGCTTACGTGGACGGCTTTGCGCGCAATGGCTACATCGTCCTCAAGCCCGACTACCGGGGGCATGGCAGCTCGGAAGGGGAAGCAACGAGCAGCTATGGCCGGCCCGACTACACGGTGGACGTGCTCAACGCCGTGGCGGCCATCAAGGCCTACGAGGCTGCTGACCCCGATCGCATTGGCATGTGGGGGCATTCCATGGGCGGGCACATCACGCTGCGCAGCATGGTGGCGGCCGGGGACATCAAAGCTGGCGTCATCTGGGCTGGCGTCGTGGCCTCCTATCCCGACCTGCTGACCCGCTGGTCGCGGCGGCGGGGTGAGGCGGCAGAGCAGTCGCAACCGACCCCCACGCCGCGCTGGTCCAGACGGTGGCGAGACGATCTGCTCGGCGAATACGGCACGCTAGAGGAGAACCCGCAGTTCTGGGCCTCCATCTCCGCCAACTCTTTCCTGGAGGATCTCTCAGGCCCTATCCAACTGCACCACGGCACGGCCGACGAGACCGTCCCCCTGGAGTTCTCGGCGACGCTGTACGAGCAGATGCAACGGGCGGGCCAGAGCGTGGAGTTCTACGCCTACGAAGGCGACAACCACAACATCTCCAACAGCTTTTCGTTGGCCATGCAGCGGTCCATAGCCTTCTTCGACACCTACGTCAAAGGAACCGCGCCCTGATCAAGCCTCTGCTAGGGCGGGCAAGGCGTCCAGCCCACACGCTCTGGCCGCCTGCAGGGTGATGCGTTCCAGTTCGCCCACCACCTCGGCAGGCAGCGGCACAGGCTCGTAGGCGGCGACCAGTTCCTCGACCCGCTCATGCGCCCGCTGAGCGGTGCTCTTGCTTCCCTTCGCCTCCCACGTGCGGCGGAAATCGCGGTCCACCACCGCTGTGGGCATGACCAGCTCCTTGCGGAACCAACGGCGCGTGTGCTCGGTGGCCAGGAAGTTGCCAGCGTGGCCCACCTGCCGCATGATGGTGAGGGCCAGAGGCTCCTCACTGACGTCCATCCCCCGCAGCAGCCGCTGCGCTTGGCCGATGATCTCACTGTCTACAACTAGCTTCTCCAGGCTGAAGCAACTTTCGAAGTCCAGCATCCCCGCTCCCGAGACCATGTTGATTCCTGCCAGCGCCGCCAGCACTGTCCCGATGCCCGACTCGAAACCACACTGCGTATCCACGATCTTGGCATCGCTCATGCCCATGTAGGCGTGGGTGGGTAGGTCCAGGTATTTGCCCACCTGAGCGTAGGCCATGTCTATCATCATCGTCTCTACCGCGCCCATGGGCGTTGTGCCGGTGCGCATATCAAAAGCCGAAGGCGAGCCACCCCAGACGATGGGACTGCCCGCTTTGGCCAACTGATGGATGGTCACGCCGCTCAGGTTTTCGGCAGTATGCTGCACCACGGAACCGACTAGCGTGGCCGGTCCGGTGGCTCCGGCCAAGGGCATGGAGACCAGCTCCGCCGGGATGGAGTAGCGGGCGCAGTCTATCAGGTTCTGACAAGTGATGTCGCTCCACAGGAGTGGCGGGGAGGGGCAGACGTCGAACACGGCAATGGGCCTGGCTGCCAATGTCTCTTCGCTGCCGACCACTGCCACTAGCAAATCCTTCATGATGGACCAGGTCTCGATGGCAAAGGCTCCGGTGACCACTGGCTTCGTGGCGTGGCGCAGCACCAGGTAGAGGCGGTAGAGATCGGCCATGGCCTTGGGCACGTCAGCGCAGACCAGAGCCGTGCTCACGGCGTCGAGCTGCGGCAGCGTCTCCGCCAACTTGATGTAGCGTACGAAGTCGGCGGTGACGGGCGGCCGCGAGCGGGTAGTGCTGTGGTCCAGGATCTTGATGGCTGCTGAGCCAGGGTCAAACTGCACATCGTCGCCGCCGTAATGCACAGCCGGTTCGCCAGCCGTATTGTAGAGGCAGAAGGACGACGGTGCGCTCCCCACTGCTTGCTGCGCGAGCTCGGGCGGAATGCGTGCAACGCGGCTGGCCTTGTCCACAGCCGCGCCCGCTTCGGCCAGTAGCTCTAGCGCCTCGTCGGAGTAGATACGTACGCCAGGGTCCTGTAGCAGGTCATACGCCTCGGCGATGATCCGCTCCACCGTCTCCAGGGTCAGCAACTCCAGTCTGGGTCTGATCATTCTCTCTCCTCGTTTAGAGTGTTTCGTCTCCGACGATGCGGCAAGGAAGGGGTCAGCGGAAAAGCGGAAAGAGTGGAAAGGTAGGGGGTCATTCCGCTGTTCCGCTGACCATTCAGGTCAGGAGTAGGGGCAGACCACACCAAACACCCGGCACCAGATAAGTGTGCCGGGCGTTTGCGATCTATTCGCATAGTCAGAAGCGACCACAGGGCGAGCGCTAGGCCCAGAAGGCCTTCTTCAGATCGCTGAATTCCTCCACGGGCCCTTCGAATTTGTTGTGGCCTAGTTCCAATACGTAGACGTAGTCGGCGATCTTGAGGGCCTGGCGGATCTGCTGGTCTACCAGGATGATAGTCATGCCGTCTCTATCCCGCAGATCCACCAGCATCTGGTAGACCTCTTGCGCCAGCAGCTTGGCCAGGCCAGCCGTGGGCTCATCCACCAGGATCACCTTGGGGTCGGTCATCAGGGCGCGGCCCAATTCGACCATACGTTGCATGCCGCCCGATAGCTCTCCAGCTTGCGACCGGCGCCGGTCGGCCAGCGCTGGGAATCGCTCGTAGTTCTCCTCCAGCTTGCGCTGGATGCGCGCTTTGTCGCCGCGGAAGGGCCAGGCGCCCAATTCCAGGTTCTCTTCCACTGACATCCAGCGAAAGATGCCCGGCAACTGGGGGATGTACGAAATCCCCATGTTGATGAGCTTGTGGGTGGGGATGCCCACGATGCTGCGGCCGTCCAGGAGGATCTCCCCCGCGTTGGGCTTGAGGAATCCGTAGATAGCCTTAAGCAGAGTGGACTTGCCCACGCCGTTAGCGCCTAGCACGGCGGTGATCTTCCCTTCCCGGACGTTGACCGAAACGCCCTGCAGGATGTTCAAGTCCCTGTAGTAACCGACGTAGAGGTCCTTTGCCTCAAGCATCTGTCTTGTCCTTCCCCAGATAGGTTTCCACCATCGCCGGGCCGGCTTCCTCTTCCTCTTCGCCCAGATAGGCCTCGATGACTGCCGGATCGTGGCGCACCACCTTCGGATCACCGTCGGCGATGAGGTCGCCGAAGTGAAGCACCAGCAACCGTTTGCTGAGGGTGAAGATGGTGTCCATGTCGTGGCTGATGATGATAAAGGCCTTGCCTTGCTCGTTGACCGTGGTGATGTATTCGTAGATGATCTCCATCAACTTGGGGTGGACGCCGGCAAACGGCTCGTCGAGGATGATGATGTCGGGATCAAGCATCAGAAGCCGCCCCAGTTCCAGCAGCTTCTGCTGTCCACCGGAGAGACCCCGTCCATACTCGTTGCACAGATGCTCAATGGTCAGGAACTCAAGCACCTCCATCGCCCTGTCGAGGAAATCCTTCTGGCGGGCCGCGGGGTGCATGGCCATGGCCGGCACCATCAGATTCTCCAATACCGTCATACGGCGAAAGGCGCGCGTCACCTGAAAGGTGCGCCCCAAACCGGCCTGCGCCACACGGTACGGAGGCAGCGCATCTATACGCTCGCCGTTGAGATACACCGTGCCACTGGATGGCTGATACACGCCATCCAGGATATTGGTCAGCGTCGTCTTGCCGGCACCATTGGGGCCAATGAGACCAATCAACTCAGGCCCGCGTACCTTGAACGTCACTCCGTTGAGCGCTTGCAGCCCGCCGAAGTTCTTCTTGACGTTATTGACGTCGAGTTCGATCATCCCTGTTCCTCCCCTACTGCCAGTCGCTTGGCCACGGTCTCCTCGACGACGCCGGCCCGAGTGAGCCGCTGGATAATGGGATAGAACAAGCCATTGTTCCAGAAGCGCAACGTCAGCATCAGGAGCAGGCCAAAGAAGACCAGCCGCCAGGTCGTCATGTCTATCTCGATGCTGCCAATGGTGAAGCTGGTACGCAGGAACTCCAGCGCAAACTCGATGATGATGGCACCGATGGCCGCGCCCACCAGGCTTTCGAGCCCTCCAATGACGGCCATAGCGATCACCAGACTCATCTGCATGATCAACAGGATGTTGGGCGTGATGACGCCGATGTAGTGGGCCTCGACGGCGCCGGCCGCGGCAGCGATCATGCTGGTGATGACGAAGACCAGCACTTTGTAGCGCACAATGTGCACCCCCAGCGCGCTGGCCGCCTCTTCGTCCTCACGGATGGAGCGGATGAAGAGGCCAAAGCGCGAGCCAGCCAGCCAGTGCATCAAGGCCATGGAGACAAGAAACACCGCCAGCATGACATAATATGGAGGTATCTTGTCGGTGGCGTCGAAGGAGAGGCCAAACAACTGGATGCCTTGGGGGAAGAGAGGAGCTAGCTCCAGCCCGTTCGGCCCGCCGGTCAGGTCTATCTCGGCGTTTATGGCGATGCGCAGAATCTCCGAGAAGCCAATGGTGAACAGCGCCAGGTAGGTGCGTCGCAAGCGCAACACGAGCACACCGATGAGGAGCCCGAAGATCCCTCCCATGAGAATGCCCCCGATGACGCTACTGACCACAGGCAGGCGGCGGATGAGCGTGCCTACGGGCATGTTCTGTTTGCCCAGCTCCAGGCATCCCTCGTTGGCGGGGCTGATGAACACCAGCCAGACCTTTCCCAGGGGTATCTCCACGCAAGTTCGTGTCGCCGCCGTGGTCAAACGGATGAATCGGCCCAGTATCCCTGTGGTGTAGGCACCGATGCCCATGAAGGCCATGTGGCCAAATGAGAACTGGCCGGCCTGGCCGGCCAGCAGCGACCAACTTGAGGTCAGAATGGCGTAGAAATAGGCCACGATAGCGATGTGCATGATGTAGGGACGGGAGTGCAGCACCACCGGGGCGGCGATGGGGATCAACACACCAACAGCGATCAATACCCGTAGTAGCCACTTGCGGTTCATAGCTCCCTCCCGAAAAGGCCGGTCGGCTTGAGCAAGAGGACCAGGGTCAGGATAGCCATACCGTAGGCCGGGATGTAAGCCGCTGCCCGTTGCGGGTCGGGAACGCAACCCGCGCCGAGGGCTTCGACGATGCCAACGATCAGCCCGCCAATGAAGGCGCCAGGCAAGGAGCCCATGCCACCGAGCACGATGACCACGAACGCCCGCGACGAGGCCGTGGTGCCCACCCACGGCACCCAGGAAAAGACCTGCACCAGCGACGCGCCAGAGAGACCGGCCAACATGGTCCCCAGACCAAAGGCCAGCGTGTTCATCGTGTCGGGGTTGATGCCGGTAACGGCGGCCGCGTGCCGGTCCTGGCTCACAGCCCGCAGCGCCTTGCCGATCCAGGTACGGTAGAGGAACCACATTAGCAGTCCCAGCAGGATCAAGGCGATCACGGCTGCGGTAAAACGCGTGGATGAAATGGAGATGAAGTCGAACAGACGGATGTTGGCAACCGTCGTCTTCAACAAGCTCGGGTTTTCGGCAGAAGGAAGAGTGATCGTAGGATAGTCAATGAAACGAGGAACCTTTTTGGGATCAGCCCCTACAATGGCCAGCGTAAGGTACTGCAAGAGGAAGGCCAGAGCGAAGGTGACCAGGATCGCGTATTCGCCGGGCCGTTCCACCTGGCCGGTGTTCATGGCCCGTAACAACAGCCGCTCGAACACCGCGCCGATGACAAAGGTCACCAGAGCGGCGGCTAGCACGCCTACAATTGGGGACAGGCCGGGGAACCAGACCTTGGTAAGATAGTAAACGACCATGCCGCCAAGCATGTAGAATTCGCCATGGGCAAAACTCACCACCCCCAGGATGGAGAAGATGAGCGTCAGCCCCAGGGCCATCAGCCCATAGATTGTGCCGATCACTATCCCGTTGACGATCTGGGTGGCGACGAAATCGCCTCTGGTGACACACAGGTTGTCGGGATCAGCCGCTGCAAAGGCGGCGATGAGAATCGCTGCAATCACCACTCCGGGGATAACCACCCACTTCCAATCGAGTTTGGGCGTGAAATACCAAAGGGGGATCAGAGCAAACGGCCCACCGGCGGCACCGGCAGCCGCCCCCGCCAGGCCGGCCTGCGAAACGTCCAGGTCTTTTCGTCTGTAGATGCGGGGCGTCACCACCGCGCCCACCACCCCCCATCCGATGATCCACAGAAGGGCGTAGAGGAAGTACGAACCGTTTTCCATAAGTTCATCCTCGGCAAAGTGTGAAAGGGTCAAGGACAAGCGTTCACCCACCCAGTTCGCGCCGGTCTCCTGACTGGCGCAGCTTGGCCGTAGGATCGGACTGCTCCCTCCTCTTGAAACGGAAGGAACGGCGGTCGGGAGATCGCCTGGCGACTCCCTGGGCGGGTGAAAGGGGCAAGGCAGCCCCACTGCTCCGAGGCTGCCTTGCTTGGTCGCCGATTAGCCGCCCGTCAGGGCAGAACAGGATCGGCTGTCTTCAAGGCCACGGGGAAGACAACGGGTGCTTCACCCGAATCCTGGCCCACTTCCTGATACTGGATGAAGGTGGCGGCAAAGTCGGGGAATTGGTGCCACCATTTGGCATCCGTCCCTTCGGGGATGGGGTTGTGGGTGCCGTAGGGGAAGGTGATGGTGCCCAGCGCGCCGTCGTAGGAGATGTTCTCCAAGGCGCTGATGATCGCATCGGCGTCGGTGGAGCCGGCCGCGTTGATGGCCTGGGCCATGACCTTCAGCGAGTCGTAGGCCTCCATAGCGTAGGACTCGGGCGACGGCTTGCCCGTCTTCACTGTGTATTTGTCGAAGAAGGCCTGGGTCGCGTCCGTGTACAACACCTTGGACAACCCGACTTTGCGGTAGAAGCACAGGTTGCCGTCCGGCACATTGGCCCAGAAGGCGACGTGATCATCGGCAACCTGGTTGCAGATCATGAGTATGTCCTGCGGGCCGATGCCACCCTCGGCCGCCTGCTGCTGGAAGTTGTACGAGGTTTCGCCGGTCAGCAGCACCAGGATCATCTCCGGGCTCTCCGCCTTGATGCGCTCGACGATGCTGGAGAACTCCTGCGTGCCCAGGTCGGCCGAGTAGGTCACCGCCTCGATGTCCATTGCTGCCAACGCCTCGGTGGTGCTCTCGGCTGCCGGGATGCCGTAGCCGGTGTTCTCGGTCATGATCACGATGCGCTTGACGCCCATCGACTGGATGAAGTTAGCGTCCAGCGCGGCGATCTCGGACGAGAGCGGGGCGACGCGGAAGACCTCGGGATACTGAACGCTCGTGATCTTGTCATTCCACGTCTCGGCGAAGACGGTGGGGATGTGGTACTTGTGGGCCACTTCCTTGGCCGTCAGACCCACGGCGCTGTGATACTCGCCCACCACGGCCACGACTTTGTCCTGGGTGATCAAGCGCTCCATGGCCGCGATGCCGCGCTCGGGCAGTCCTTCGGTGTCCACGAAGACCAACTGCACTGGCTTGCCCAGCACGCCGCCAGCGGCGTTGATCTCCTCCACGGCGATCTCGAAAGCGGCCTTCATGGCCGTGCCACCCGTCACAGAGCCAGGAGCCGACAGCGGCGCCAGCGCCCCGATCTTGATCGTATCGCCGGTGGCGCCGATCGTGGCCACCTGCCCGTCGAAGTAGGCCTGGGCCTCCTCCGCGCTGGGGATGTAGATCTTCCAGCCGATCTCGATCAGGTCAGAGTTGGTGATCTTGGCGTAGCTATCGTCCTCAGAGTACTTCAGGTTGGTGTACTTGGTGATGGCCGGATAGGCGAGGATGTCGCCCAGGAACTTGTCGGCCAGCTTGCTCAACCAGTCGTCGGCCACGACGACGTAATCCTGTCCGCCCTCCGCCTGCATGGGGGCGGCGACCACGGCCGGCACAACCGCCAGCAGCATGGTGATGGCCAGGAAAAGACCAAACAGCTTCTTCATCGGAAATTCCTCCTTTAGATGTGGATGAGATTCGGAACCGCTTTGGTTTCTACGACTTGGACGAAGACCAATATACGTCGCTTGTTACTCGATAGGCATCCCCCCTTTCCGGCTGGTGACCGATAGCCGATGGCCCATGGCCTGTTATCCGCCATTCGCCATCTGCTATCTGCCACTTGCTACTTGGCGCAGCGAAAACCGATGTCGTCGTTGGCAGTGATCGCTGGATCACCGCCGTTACGGTTGGTACTGAGAACGAGCGCTTCTTCATCGAACCATCCGCCACCCCGTAGGCCACGATAGTCCGTGTTGTAGTGTCTATCCTGATAATCGCTTCCGGGATAGGCAACGTAGGGCGAATCGATCCATTCTCTGACGTTGCCAGCCATGTCAAACAGGCCGTATCCATTCTCGGGATAGCTACCCACGGCGGTGGTCTGCCGCTGGCCGCTGTCTTTACCGTTCAGCATAGCGGGATCGTACTCGTTGCCCCAGGGGAAGAGGAGGTGCTCTGGCCCGCGTGCCGCTTTCTCCCACTCGAATTCCGTCGGCAACCGCTTACCAGCCCATTCACAGAAGGCCTGCGCATCTGCGAAAGTCACGAACACCACCGGGTGATTCTCTTTGCCTTCCATGAAGGCCCAGTGCCAGTTCTGCGGGCTCTCCTGCTGCTCTCTGTACGTCACGTAGCCCGTTGCTTCCACGAAGGCGGCGAAGTCTGCGTTGGTGACCTCGAAGGCGTCAATCATGAAGGTGGGCAAGTCCATCTCCTGCTCCGGAGCCTCGTTAGGGTCGCTGTTGTTGTTGCCCAGGACAAAGGGGCCAGCCGGGATTTCGGCCATGACATCAGTTATAGCTGGTGGTGGCGGTGTGGGCGTATCCTTGGCTTCCGCTTCGGTTTCAGCGGCTGTCGGAACGGGCGTGTTGGTGGGCAGGGAGGTCGGCGTGGGCGGCGGCGGCGGTGGCGTATCGGTCGGCTGGAGCTTGACAATGGTGGGCACGGGCGTGCGCGTGGGTGCCACTGTGGCCTCTCCCTCTCCCTCGCTGACACTGGGAGATTCTGTGGCCCCTGCCTCTGGGGTGGGCGTGGGCGCTTCCACCACCTCAAGCACCTCGCCACCACATGCACTCAGGGCTAATGCGAACACAACCGACATCACAACGAGTAGGCGTTGAAGGTGTCGTGGATGGAGCATTCTTTCTCCTCTGTCTCGGTTGATGGCTGTTAGCTCGCTTCTCTCGATAGCTGATAGCATATGGCCTATAGGCTGCCATCTGCCA
>CBDURC010000039.1:0-16339 GCA_965369635.1 uncultured Anaerolineales bacterium
GGGCGAAAAAAGAAGAAGAACATCCGTGTTTGTCCGTGTTCATCCGCGTCCTGGCGAGAGTGTCCGGTAGTGAGATCACGGCGTTGATCGGTGTGGCTTTCCGAGGGGCTGTAGCAAAGTCGTGGAGGGTGATGAAACGGCCACACTGTTTGCCGATTCTCCCCGATAATAGTATACTCCACCATGACCATGCCGCCACCTGGCTGAGGTTTGTAGAGGGCATTCGTGGAAATCGCATATTCGTGCTATTCGTGCCATTCGTGCCATTGGTGATGGAATCCAGGCGTTCAGCAAGAAGCGTCCGGTACTGAAGCTACCAGAAGGTTGCACGACAGGAGGCAAACACGCGATTTGGTATCATCACCATGCAGCGGGAGGCCCTGATCCCCTCAGGGATGTCCATAGAGGAGGCGATGGCCTACATTGCTGCGCTCGACCATGCTGACCTGGCGCGACGGCTCTTCTCGCAAGGGTTGCTTGAACTCAATGACGGTTCGCCCCGCCCCAAGCGGGGTTCGCCGGAAGAGCGGCATCTGATCCCAGAAGGAGTGAGACAGTGGAACTCAGGCGGTATCTCCAGGTCGTACGCAAGTGGTTGTGGATGATCGCTCTGGGGCTGCTATTGGCGGGAGGCGTTGCCTATGGAGTAAGCTCCCTGTTACCCCCCGTCTATAGCGCTTCCGCCACGCTCCTCGTGCGGACCAGTAGAGACTGGGGTGAGGGCTATGGCACCGTCGGCTTGAACCAGTTTCTGGCCGCGACTTACGCCGAATTGCTGACCAAGCGTCCAATCATGGAAGAAGCGGTCGCCAATCTGGATCTGGCTCCATCGACCGCTAGTGAGTTGATGACCAAGGTCAGAGTCTGGGTGGTTCCCGACACCTCGGTGATCCGACTGGAGGTGAAGGACAACGACCCTCGCCTGGCCGTGGAACTGGCAAACGAGATAGTCTCGGTCTTTGTCCAGACTCAACCAGAGATCAGGGGGGGAACTGGCCAGGACATTCTCGTCGTGGAGCCAGCCAGGGAGCCACCGGAACAGGTGGCGCCCCGCACGCTGTTCAATGCGCTGGTGGCAGCCATCGGGGGCTGCGCCCTGGCTACCGGGATCGCCTTTCTCATCGAGTACCTGGACGACACATTGGGCACCGCAGATGATATTCGTCAGAGCCTGTTGCTGCCCACGTTGGCGGCTCTGCCTCCCCCCATCCGCCGCAAGCCCCGCCTGGAGCGGGGCAAGAAGTCAGACAGAACCCCGATTGCGATCGCTGCCCCGTCATCGTCTCAGGCCGAGGCCTACCGAGCCCTGCACGCCAGACTTCAGTTCGGCGACAGAGACACCCAGGCAGGGAGAGACGGCATACCCGGTACGATACTGGTGACCAGCCCGACGCGCAGGAGTGAGAAAGCCGTCCTTGCGGCCAATCTGGGCGTCGTGATGGCGCAGGCCGGCCTGAGCGTGCTTCTCGTGGATGCTGACCTGCGGGAACCTGCGCTGCATGAGGCATTCGGGGTGACCAACGACACCGGCCTGTCCACCTTGCTGGCAGGGAAAGGCACCTGCGAGGAGTGCGTGTGCAGAACGAGCATTCCAAACCTGAGCGTGCTGGCCAGTGGACCGCCGCCCGAGCTGCCAGCGTTGAGTCCGCAGCAGATCCCCCGCCTTCTGCAGGAACTCAGGACATGTGCGGATGTCGTTCTGCTGGATGGTCCCCCAGTTCTGGCGGCTGCTGACGCGATGGTCTTGGCTTCACAGGTGGATGGAACGGTCTTGGCGCTCGAGAGCGGCTTCACCCGGCGCGAGTTGGCGATGCAGGCTCTGGAAGCACTCCGCAGTGTGCAGGCCACGATGATGGGCGCGGTACTGACCAGGGTTTAGGAGCAGTTGCACGGACCCAGGGAGACAGGACGCGAGGTATGGGAAGCATGATTGCCTGTGCATCTGTCGACAACCGCCTGGTGAGAGGTATACTACTGGGGGTGCTGATCGCGGGCGCGATCCTCATAGGATACCTGATCGCGGTGAGGCCAGAGGACACACCGCTGATCTGCGGAGCCGCCCTTGGCTCGATGATAGTCGTAGCCACCTTCATAAAGCCCGTCTACGGTCTCTACAGTCTTGTGGCTGCGGCCTTCGCCGAAGCGCTCTTTATGTTAGGCTCGGCTTCTGCGGCCAGGCTGCTGGGCTTCCTGGTGTTTGGGGCCTGGCTCGCCCATTCTCTCGTCAATGGCCGCTTTAGGATCATCGTGCCGAGCCAAGGCTGGTTCGCTGCTGCATTCATAGCCTGGGGCCTGACGTCAGCGCTGTGGGCCATGGACACTCAGAGGCTAACCACCGCGCTGTTGCTCTTACTTCAGCTGCTGGCACTCTACATCGTGGTCACCAGTCTCGTGAACTCGGTTAAGAGGGTTCAGATCATCATGGCCATCATGGTGGCGGTCAACCTGGCGGTGGCTCTGGCGGCCATAGCCAGCGTTCGCGGCGGGGAACTGGTCGAGGGGCGGGTCGACCTCAGCCAGATCGTTGGGGGCGACTCGAACACGCAGGCTTCCTACCTCCTGCCGAGCGCCACGCTGCTGATGGTGTTGTTCAGCCACAGGGCGCGATCGGTACAGAAATGGCTTCTCTTGCTTGGTTTCTCAGTCATTGCCCTGGCCATCATGGCCACCTCTTCACGTGGTGCCCTGATTTCGCTGGTTGTCATCGTCATGCTTGGTGTGATCATCGATCACAAACTGTGGCAGGTTGCGCTCCCCGGACTGCTGGTGGGTGGGCTGGCCACGCTGTTCTTGCCTCAGACGTTCGCGGACCGCCTACAAACCCTTGTGACATTGTCCGACAGAGCCGCCGGGCGCATAGACATCTGGTTGGTTGCCTTGCGCATCATCCCATCCCATCCGATTCTCGGTGTTGGACTGGGCAATTTCGAAAGAGCGTTTGACAGGTATCTGCCACACACACCTGGCGTATTCTTCGGCATCGGCAGTGGTAGAGCCTCACATAACATCTTCATCAACGTACAGAGTGAGCTCGGCGTGATTGGATTGTTCTTGTTCGCAGCATTCATAGCGATCAGTATCAGGAGTGGCCTGCGCGCTGTGATGAATCTGAGACGAGCAGGCTCCCCCGAGATGGCCGCTCTGGCTGTGGCAGCGTGGCTCAATCTGGTGGGGATACTCGTCGCTGGCCTGTTCGTCGATCTCCAGTACTGGAAGCTCTTCTGGCTGCTATTGGCTTTGCCAGAGGTCATGCGACGTCTGTCGGTGGAATCGCTGCAAGAGAGAGCAGGCGGCCCAAGCGAATGAGAGTGCTGATTCTGTCTCACATGTATCCCTATGCGCTGGAGCCCTCGTTCGGCCTCTTTGTGCATGACCAGGTGAAAGAGCTGTCCGAACGCTGTGACGTGGTGACCGTCTCCCCCACCCCGCTGTCACCCCGTGTCGTGCGCCGGCTCAAGGCCAGATGGGCTCGCTACGCTTCAAAACCGAGACAGACCAAGCTGGAAGGCATACAGGTTCACTATCCCAGGTATCTCAACATCCCTGGCCAGCGAGGGTTTCCTCTGTCAGCCTTCTTCTATACGTGGGCGATCAGGGGGCTCTTGCTCAAGCTCAAGGACACCTTTGATTTCGACCTTGTCCACGCCCATGCCATCTGCCCGGATGGTTTCGCCGCTGCCCAGATCGGCCGCCGGCTCGGCACTCCGGTGGTCTGCACCATCCATGGCGCGGACATCAACGTATACCCCCACCGCACGCGGCTCACTCGTCTGGTCACAAGGAAGGCGCTCAGCAGCGTGGGCACCGTCATCACCGTCAGTGCGGCGCTGAGGGAGAGAACGCTGGCGCTCGAAGCGCCCAAACGAAAGATACGGGTCATCCCCAATGGCGTCGACCTGCGCAAGTTTGCTCCGATGGACCAAGGACAGGCCAGGGCTGAGCTGGGTTTGTCCGACGACAAGGCGATCTTTGTCTATGCATCTCGTCTGGATGAGGCAAAGGGACTGTTCTACCTGCTGGCTGCCCTCAAGAGGGTCTTGAACCACAATACTGACTGCCTGCTGGCTCTCGTCGGCGATGGGCCTTACAGGCTGCAATTGGAGCGACAGGTCGCGCAGCTGGGCCTGCACAATCACGTGGTCTTTGCGGGTTTCAGGCCCCATGCTGAAATCGCCAAGTGGATGAGCGCCTGCGATCTTGTTGTTCATCCAAGCATAACCGAGGGATCGCCCCTGCCGATCTACGAAGCCCTGGCTTGCGGCAGACCGTCGATCGCCTCCCAGGTCGGAGGGATCCCCGAGCTGATCACTTGTGATGACTACGGCTTGCTGGTCCCACCGGCGGACGCGGAAGCGCTGGGGGAAGCTCTGCTATCGGGAATCCATAGACAGTGGGACCCGGACCGGATTAGGAGCCATGGCGAAGAACACACCTGGGGACATGTCGCTGACCAATTGATCAGCCTGTACGAGGAGCTCTTGGCCAGCCATTGTGAGTCCAGCGCTACGCATGCTGCTGTTTGAGAGCAGGCCTGAGGAGATCAATGAGAGTCTGTCATATCACGTCGCTCCATCCCCCTCTCGACGTGCGCATCTTCCACAAGGAGTGTAAGACTCTGACCCAGGCAGGGTATGACGTGACCCTGCTGGCCCAGGCAGACTGGAGGGAAAGAGCAGTCAATGGCATCCGCATCATTGGATTGCCAAGAATCACCAAGCGCTACGCGCGCCCGCGCGTCTGGCGACACATTGTGCAAGAAGTCAATAGGCTACAGCCAGATCTGGTCCATTTTCATGACCCTGAGCTGCTACTCGTGGCCCCCCTTCTTCGTCCAGCCAGGCTGATCTATGACTGTCAGGAGCCCTTTGCTGAGACGGTGTTGGTGAGGCGCTGGATCCCTCGCCTGCTGCGGTATCCTACGAGCAGGCTGGTAGCCTTCTTGGAACCGCTGCTGGCGCGCCGCACAGACGCCGTTGTGGTGACAAGGGATAGTCACATTGATCGTTTTCGAGAGGGCAACAGGCCCCGCCTGGAGCGGGGCAGGCCTATCATCGTGCTACACAATTATCCCCTCTTGAGCAGTCTTGACTTCGTGCGTCGCAGCAATGGGAGAACACTCCTCCATGTGGGGATCTTGTCCGAGGGACGAGGCTCCACAACCATGATCGAGGCCATGAGTCTGCTGGTCCGTAGGATGGCAGGAGCGAGACTGATTCTGGTTGGATCCTTCGATTCTCCGGAGGACGAGGTGGAGGTGCGCCGATTGATCGCTGACCACGGCCTGGAGCGCGCCGTGGAGCTGGTGGGCTGGGTTCCCTTCAGCGACCTGCCCAGGTGGTTTGCCCAGGCCGATGTCGGGCTTGTTCCCTGGCGGTCGGCGGAAGAGTTTCCGCCACAGATCATCCCCACCAAGTTGTTCGAGTATATGGGTTCCAGACTGCCAATTGTGGCCAGCAACCGTCCCGAGATCGCGCGCTTCATGGATGGTCTGGATTGCGGTCTGCTGGTGGAACCAGGCGACTCGCAAGGATTCGCGGAGGCGATTGAGTACTTGCTGACTCACCCCGCCGCCGCGAAGGAGATGGGCGAGCGAGGTCGTCGGGCCGTCGAAGAGACCTATCATTGGGGGTCCGAGGGTGAGAAGCTGCTGGCGCTGTATCGCCAGATGGCGTGAGCGAGGTACCGTTCTTGGCCAGGCAGGAGAGGTCGTCAGTTGATGCCAATCGTGGTTCAGGATAGTGTGCCCGCTGAGTGTCACTCAGCCAGGCGCCGATCCAAGCCCCGCCTGGAGCGGGGCAAGCCTACTGCAAGAGACAAGAAGAAGCACCTGCAGCAGCGGTTCGAACTGCTGATCGTTATCGCCCTGGCCACGATCTACCTCGTATGGTTTGCCTGGCCACTGATCTGGTCGGTCTCAGAGAACGCACGTCTCGTGGGCGCGTTCAACACGGACGAAGAAGCTCATGTCATGCTGCTCAAAGAGGCCATCGACAATCGCATCCCGCGATTGGGGTACATCCAATATGGATATGCCTATCTCAACATGGGTCTGCTGCCTCTGCTCCTGCTGAGCTTCTTCACCGATGTTACCGAGCAGCAGATCATTGTGTGGCTGCGCATGATACCGACCCTGTTCGCCTCTGCCACGGTCGCCTTGACCTTTGTGCTGGCCCGCCGTGTCTTCGGCCGCTTGGCTGCATGGCTGTCTGCGTTCCTGCTTTCCTTCGGTGTCCTCAGTTTTCTCAGAATGTCGTCAATGTCCCATTTGGACGTTCCTCAGTTGTTCTTCCTGGTGTTGGGCATATACTTCTGCTGCCGTTCGGCTGTAGAGTTGCGACCGAGTTGGCTGGTATGGGCTTCTGCGGCGGCGGGATTGGCCTTTGGCTGCAAGTACTCGGGCCTGTTCCTGCTGCCCATCATCGGGTTCACTGGGGCACTCGTAACCCTCCAACTGGAGTTAACTCAGAGCGCGGTCGGCAGCGCCCAGGTCGTGAAGGCATTCCGCCTTCTCGCTGTGGCTGTGGGAGTCGCACTTCTGATCGCGGCACTTGTGGCCGTTCCGTATGCCTCAGCGGCCTATGTGGGTGAGGAGTACTACGGCGTCTCAATCCCCGAGTTTCTCAGCACCCTCCGCCTGATGTTCATCGTTCTCGGCGCCGGCATCGTTCTGCTGGCTGCTGTGCCCTCTGTATGGGCCCCTGTTCGCCAAAGGCCCAAGCTAGTCTATCTGATGAAGCAGGGGATGTTGTGGGCTGTGACTTTCTCTGCAGCCTTCGTGGTGACCAGTCCGTTTAACGTGTTCAGCATGCGGTCGGGTTTCGTGCGCGGCTTCCTTTACGAGTCGCTGCACAGCTCCTTCGGTCACGGCTTTGCAGCAGAGAATGACAGGCTGATCTGGCTGCGCATCTTGTCGTCACCTGAGCTGCTGGACCCATTCATCTTGGGTTTGGCTGTCGTCGGCCTTGCCTTGACGGTACACAAGGTAGCGAAGCGAGGCCGCCAGGGGCTCTTGCTCCCTGAATCCATCATGTGGGTTTGGTCCCTCTTCTACTTGATCTTCCTCCTCTGGCGGGTCAACGTGCGCACCCATCGCGCCCTGTTGCCGATCGTCCCGTTCCTGCTCACGCTGGCGGCCCACGCCGCCAGCCAGGTGCTACGGTATGTTGGAAGCAGGCTACCGCGTCGCCTGGCTCCAGCGCTGACCGTTGCCGGTCTGTTGATAGTCGTGGGCCTCGAACTGCCCGAGTCCTTGCATCGAACCTTGGAGTTCCGTCAGTTGACGAGCCAGCGCGAGCAGGGGAGCGAAGCCCTTTTGGCTGGCCAGTGGCTGGAGGCACACTATCCGCACGGGGCTCGTATTCTGTATGACCCACACAGCTATGTCCCGCCTGAGTTTGCCGATGCCCATCCTACGCCCTGGGGGGGAACGGTGCAGATGCTGGAGGCACTGGAGCCCGATGTGGTAGTTGTCAACGATCTCAACTCGGGTCAGTTCTCCGATGTCCTGAGAGCGGCCACGTATGCTCGCGACGAAGCTCTGTTCATGGCAAAGCATGAGTACTATGAGACCTTGAGAGATGGGAGAGCAGGCTATGAGCTTGTGCGCGACTTCGGCAGCGTCAAGGTCTACGCGAGGGAACGGAATGGCCGCCTGCCACTCTGCTCGACTGACCTGACGAGCGCCTTCCGAAGAGAGGCGACGGAGACAGCGTGAGATTCCTTTCCCTTGCGCAGCATAGTGATGCGTATGTTAGACGATCCGTTGGGAGACACCCCTGCATGGTAGCCAGCGACTGAGAGGTTCAGACCAGACAGCCCATGGATATCCACTGGCTTCTCCTCAGAATCAGGAAAGACTACCTCTTCGCTCCTCGACACGAGGAATACAGGCGGATGCTGGAAGTCGCCAGGGAGCAAGAGTACAGGGCAATGTCCTTGCTGGACTTCCACTCACGGCAGGGGGGTCAGGAACCTCCCAGGGTCTTGGCCCTCCGCCATGACGTGGACAACACTAACCCCAAAGGAGTCAGGCTCTTCTTCGACCTGGAGCAGGAATTCGGTGTCTCGGCCACCTACTACTTCAGGTTGAAGACTCTCCGAATGACAGAGGTCGTCAAGGACGTACTGGAGCATGGATCCGAGGTCGGGTATCACTTTGAGGAATCTGCAAGCCTGGCCAAGCGGTACAGGATCACCTCGCGCCGGGAGTTGGAGACGGAGCAGAACAGGGAGCGCATTGATGAGATGATGGCGCGCAACATCCAGAGCGTTAACGCCCAGTTGGGCACTCAGGTCAGATCGCTCTGTAGCCATGGCGATTTCTACAACCGCAGACTCGGTGTGGAGAATCATGCCTTTCTCTCGGACGCACTTCGACAGAGGTTCAACATCCTTTTCGAGGCATCTGACCCTTCATTTCTGGGCCTGTTTGACGAGTACTTCAGCGACGTGACCATCGAGCCATACCTGTGGTCTGATGATCGCTCTCCTGTGGAGGCCATGCTGAATGGCGTGCCCAGGCTCTACGTCCTCACGCACCCACGCCAATGGCATCCAGACCCTATCTCGAACACGCGTGAGAATGTGCGAAGGCTGTTTCAGGAGTTGTACTACCGGACGTTGTACTACCGGACAACGCGGGCCGTCACGTAGGATGAGTTATGTAGCCGGCTCCAAAGAAGGGCCATCAGGGAGCGCAGCAGTGGAATCCGGGGACACACCCTTCGTTACAGTTGTAGTGCCCATGCACGTCGTATTACCGGACAGTGGGGGCCGTCACGTAGGATGAGTTATGGAGCCGTCTCCAAAGAAGGGACACCAGGGAGCGCAGCGGTGGAATTCGGGGACCAGCCCTTCGTGACAGTCATAGTGCCCATGTATAATGAAAGAGCCCACATAGGTGAGTGCCTGGACTCCCTGCTCAAATCCGATTATCCAGTGGAGCTCTTCGAGATCCTGGTACTGGACGCCGCGTCAGGTGATGGTTCCCGAGAGATAGTCCTGGAGATGGCCCGGGAAAAAGCTGCCATCCGGCTGCTTGAGAACCCCAGGCGCATCGCTGCTGCCGCCATGAACATCGGTATAGAGAACGCCAGAGGCGACGTGATCATCCTCCTGAGTGCCCACAGCTACGTCGCTGCGGACTTCATCACCCAGAATGTGCTCTACCTATCCAAGACGGGCGCGGCCTGTGTCGGAGGGCCTATTCGCAGTGTCTCTGGATCCTTTCTCGGCAAGACCATCGCTCTGGCAATGAGTTCCCCCTTTGGTGTAGGGAACGCGCTGTTCCGCTACTCTCGCAAGGAGCAGTACGTGGATACGGTAGCCTTTGGCGCCTATCGAAGGCAACTCTTCGACGAGATTGGGCTGTTTGATGAGGACCTGGTATACAACGAGGATTGTGAATTCAACTGCCGGGTGCGCAAACACGGGGGGAGGATTTTCCTCACACCGGCGATAGTTTCCTTCTACTACACCAGGACCTCGTTGCGGCAACTGTGGGAACAATACTTCCGCTATGGGCTGGGGAAGGTAGGAGTCATACGGAGACACCCACAAGCGGCCATGATCCGTCACTTCGTTCCGTTCGCTTTTGTCTCCGCCCTGTTGCTGAGCGGCCTGCTGGGACTGTTCATCCCTCCTCTCCTGAGGGTGTTTTGGCTGGTGCTGGCAGGCTATCTGGCCATCTCGTTGCTCTTCTCGACTTGCATATCCGCCAGGCACGGATGGAGGCACCTTCCCTTTCTGCCGGCAGCCTTTGCTTGTCTACACTTCGGCTACGGTCTGGGCTTCCTCGCTGGTCTGCCCAGACTCTGGATCCGAAAGGCCAGAAGCAACGAGGGGATCGCTCCCTGTGGGATCGTAGGTGAGACATCCTGCAATCCACGCGAAGGAGACAAGACGTAATCGTCGTGCGAGGTGCCACTTTGAGCGATGTGAAGGCCATCGCCGATCTGCACCTGCTTGCGTTTCCAGACTACTATCTGTCTCACTTGGGGGCGCGGTTTCTATGGTTGTTCTATGCTTTCTTTCTGGAGAACGAGAACAGTCATTGCATTGTGGCTGTGGATGGTGACACGGTCATTGGCCTCGTAGCTGGGACTTCAGACATGATGCAGCACTTCGGCGCCTTCTACCGGCGTAAGTTTGCTGAGATAGCCCGTATTGCTGTTGTGGGCTTCCTACGAGATCCGGTGATTCGCCGTGAGAGCGTCAAGCGAGAAGGTCTTCTGCGTCCCGCGGCGGCCGCTCTCCTGCGGCGAAGGCCTCAGCCTCCATCTGTGCGAGAGGAGGAGAGGGGTCAGATACTAGCCCAATTGCTGTGCATCGCTGTACACCCTGACCATCGCAGAAGGGGCACAGCGGAACGCCTCACGGCTGCTCTTATCAGCCAACTGCGCAGAGATGGTGCCTGTAGCGTGGGATTGACAGTGAGATTCGATAACACTCGCGCCATTGCTTTCTACAGAAGAGACGGTTGGATTGCGGAGGGTACGGCATCCGAGTCCATGTATTTCCATCGTTGCATAGCGGAGGAGTACAGTGCATGATCGATTCGTGGTTCTCTCATCCCCTGATAGGCAGGGGAAATCGTCTAGATCGTCAACGGTCGCTGCTCAGGTAGCCATGTCATTGAGACGGCGAGGCTGTCTGACACCTGACAGGTATCACGCGCCGCTTCGCGGCGCGATTGCACCCCTCATCTGAGAAGCGTTCCGATGCCAGCACCAGAATCTCGACGGAGTTCCCGTGTGGTGTGCGACAGGCGAGCCGCCCCAGAGGTAGTTGTCATCGGCATTGATGGCGCCTCGTGGAATGTGCTGAACCATATGTCGAATGGCGGGGTGATGCCGAATCTCAAGAGACTTGTGGATACCGCGGCCAGCGGCAATCTGACTTCCACGATCCCGCCCACCTCCCCTCCGGCCTGGACATCATTCATGACGGGAAAGAGGCCAGGAAAGCATGGGATATTCTCGTGGTGGGAGGCTCTGAACCATCAGTTCGTTCCCGTCAGTGCTCGAGACATCGATGGCAAGACCCTGTGGCAACTGCTGGGAGAGAGTGGGAAGAGAGTCGGCGTGTTCAATGTGCCCATGACCTACCCTCTCCCGTCCTATCCTATCAACGGATTCTTGATTGCGGGAATCCTGACTCCCAGTGTCGAATCCGAGTTCACCTATCCAGCGAGCCTGCGCGATGAGTTGACGTCTCTGGTGAGCGACTACACGATCCATGTCCCCTGGCTGGAGTACGAGCAGCGGAGGAATGGACGGCAGGCCTTGATGAGGGACCTCACTGCCAAGCTTCAACAGAGGAGAGAGGTTGCTCTGGCTCTTCTGGACAGATACGAGACAGACTTCTTCATGGTCGTTCTCGCCGGCAACGACAGACTGGGCCATTGCTTGTGGAGGTACATCGGGCTGGACCCTGCCATGGAGCTTGACTCTGAAGGTCAGCAGATCCAGAGGATGATTCGCGCCTACTATCGCCAACTGGACGACACCCTTGGAGATATGCTTGCATGCTGTGGACCCGACACGAGCGTTTTTGTGATCTCGGACCATGGGTTCGGCCCGATACGCAAGGAGATATACATCAACAAGTGGCTGGCAGAACAGGGCTTACTCGTATCGAGCTCCAGTCCAGGGATCAGGAGAATGCGAACCAGCCTGCGCAGCATCGCGCGCGGTCTGGGCATCACAGAGGAGCGTTTGCGCCGCGTTCTGGGCAGACGGGGAGCAAAGCTAGTTCAGGGCCTTGCCAGCACGATCCGAGTTGATTGGAGCAGAACCGTAGCCTATTCCAACGGCTCCAATGCGATCCAGATCAATCTCAAGGGACGAGAGCCCCACGGCATTGTGAACCCAGGGAGTGAGTACGAAGAGATCCTGTCACAGGTCATCGAACGGCTGGCCCAACTGCGTGACCCCGAGACAGGCAGACAGCCCGTGAAGGCCATCTTCCGGAGGGAAGAGATAGCCCAGGGCCCACACATTCGACGAGCTCCTGACATCTTGATGCTCATGGCTGATGAAGGGTACGTGGCCCATGAGTGTGACGTGGACGTCGACTCCGTGTTCGAGTCGCCAGGCTGGCGCACTGGAGGCCATACCATGGAGGGCGTCCTGGTGGCCACAGGAAGGCACGTGAGGAAGAACACGAGGATCGCTGGCGCGCGGATCATTGATCTCGCCCCAACCATCCTATACATGATGGGCCTACCCATACCGGATGACATGGACGGGCAGATTCTCACGGATCTCTTCGAGAAGGAGTTCCTCGATTCCAACATGCCAGTGATGACCAGAGCTTCGACGCCTGCGGGCAGAGATGCCAGATATCGCTGGCAGGCCGAGGATGGAGAGGTCATCATGGACCGGCTGAGGGGACTGGGGTACGTTGACTAGCTTCGGCTCGACGTTTTCACTGTGCGCACCGGAGACGATGTTTCCAGATGGGAAGTTCTCTCGCGCAGTAACGGACGAGGTGCACATTTGAAGGACACCAGGGCAAGAGTTCTCAAGAATACGTCTGCGCTGCTGCTCAACCAGGCCATCGTTGTTGTCTCGTCCTTCGCGATAACCATACCGTTGGCCAGATTATGGGGCGCCGAGCTATTCGGGAGATATGCCTTCGCTGTGGCTTTTCCTGAGTTGTTCACCTTCTCCTTTGACTGGGGTCTGAACCAGCTGCTCACCAGAGAGGTAGCCCGCAACAGGGACAGGGTCGCCAAGTATCTGAACAACGCACTCGGCCTGACTCTGGTGTTTTCTCTTGTCACGATGGCCCTGCTCGTCCTGTCGATCAACCTTTTTCAGTATACCTCCGAGACGATTCTTGCCGTGTATCTTGCTGGAGTGTGGACGCTCTTGGGGGTTCTTGCCTCTCTCTTTGTCAGGGGAACGTTCTACGCCTTCGAGAAGATGGAGTACGAGACCGCACCACTACTGGCTGAAAGACTTCTCGCAGTGGTCTTTGGGCTTGCTGTGGTGATCGCGCGCCGTGGATTGATCGCTCTGATGTTAGTGTTGGTTGCTTCCCGAGTGGTCAAACTGAGTGCCTGCATCGTTATCTACACCAAGAGAATCGCACGCCCAGGCGTGGAATTCGATTGGCGCTTCTGGCAGGGCTTGGCCAGATCTGCTCTCCCTTTCGGGCTGACCTTGGCATTTGGGCTGGTTTATGCCAAGGTCGACATCACTTTGCTCTCCCTGCTGACCGGGGATGAGGCTGAGGTAGGATTCTACCGGGCAGCGCTGGCGGCCACCATGTACTTCCCAGTCATGGGCCTTGCCCTGACCAACTCTCTGTTTCCCATTATGTCAGGGCTGTATTTGTCAAGGCGAGAATCCTTCGTCCACAACTATCGAAGATCTGTTCAGTTGCTCTTTGCTGTGGGTCTGCCTATGACACTCGGTCTACTCCTGCTGGGAGACAGGTTCGTTGACCTTGTCTACGGCCAGCGGTTTGCGCCTTCGGTGATCAGCCTTCGAATCTTGAGTCTGTCCGTGCTAATGAAGTTCATACACGGCACTCTGGCGATGGTGCTGACGTCCAGCAACAGACAAGGACTTCGTACCGGTATCATAGCCTTCGCCGCGCTCAGCAACATCATCATGAACTGCCTGCTGATTCCCTGGCGAGGGGCCGTGGGAGCGAGCGTCGCCGCAGTACTGACGGACGGTCTGCTGCTTGCGACATGCTACTTCTTTGTGTCCCGTCAGCTGGGAGGGGTGCCGCTCTTGGCGACCATGGCACGCCCAACGCTGAGTGCGATCGCGATGGGCGCGTTCATCCTTCTGTTCCGGCGCACATCGCTGCTGCTGTTGATCCCTTCTGCAGCGGTCATATACGTGGCGGTTCTGTATGCTCTCGGCGGCCTTCCGAGAGATGAGTTGGTCAGACTGAAGGGCATACTTCCTGTGCGTTGGTGGAGAGGGGTGTCGAAGTAGCCGCACTTGGTTGTACGCTTTCTGATCTACTCTCAGGAGATAGCAGGCGGCTCTGTTCTCTCTTGTCCAGGCGCAGCCCATTCTCGCTTCATCATCATCGAGCCCCGAACGTGGCGACGGGAGCATGTATCTCAGTGGTGGAGCAAAAAGATTGAGAGGACGGTAACTGACTCAACTCCACGGCGTGCACTTGGTCCAAGGAGGACCCGACTTGATGCGCGATACCTTTCTCCCTTTCTCTCCTCCCCTAATCGGTGAAGAGGAGATCGCTGAGGTTGTGGACACCTTGCGCTCCGGCTGGATCACCACCGGACCGAAGGTCAGGCGCTTCGAGGAGCAGTTCGCTGCTTTCGTTGGCGCGCCAGCTGCCCTGGCCCTCAACTCCGGCTCGGCAGCCCTGCACGTGGCTCTGGCTGCCCTGGGCATCGGCCCTGGCGACGCTGTCGTCACCACCCCCATGACCTTCTGTTCGAGCGTCCACGTGATCGAGCATGTGGGGGCCAGACCGATCCTTGTAGACGTGGAACCGGATACGCTGAACATAGACCCGGCAGCCATCGAAGAGGCGCTGGAGTTCTCGATCCAGCATCCGGGGCCCACGATCAAGGCCATCCTGCCCGTCCACCTCTACGGCCACCCCTGCGAGATGGACCGCATCCTCGAGATTGCCCGGAAGCACGAACTGGCGGTCGTTGACGACGCCGCTCATGCCCTTCCGGCGAAGTACCGAGGACGAACCATAGGGACGCTAGGCACCCTGACAGCCTTCAGCTTCTACGCCACGAAGAACCTGACCACGGCCGAAGGTGGCATGCTCACCGGACCCCCGCAGTTGCTGGAGGAGGCTCGCATCTGGAGCCTGCAGGGAATTAGCCGGGGCGCCTGGCAGCGCCACTCCGCCGCACCCTCCTGGCACTACGAGGTCATCCGCTGCGGCTTCAAGTACAACATGACCGACATCCAGGCAGCCATCGGCCTGCACCAGTTGCGAAAACTGCCCGGTTTCCAGGCTCGCCGGCGGGCCATCGTCCACCGCTATGATGAAGCCTTCTCCCGATGTGAGGAGCTACGGACGCCTGCCGAGTCTCCCGATATCGAGCACGCCTGGCACCTCTATGTCCTTCGTTTGAACATCGAGCGCTTGGACGTTTCGCGCAACCAGTTTGTCGAGGAATTGAAGGCCCGCAACATCGGCAGCAGCGTTCACTTCATCCCCATCCATCTGCATCGCTACTACCGGGAGAAGTATGCCTACAAGCCCGATGACCTCCCCGTGGCCTACCGGGAGTACCAGCGCATCATCTCGCTGCCACTGTATCCGAGGATGAGTGATCAGGATGTGGAGGATGTGATAGAGGCTGTCTGTGATCTCGTGCGGAGATTCGGAAAGTGAAGGGGCTCAAGCGTGCCTTCGACCTGACGCTCTCATCGGTCGTCATCCTGATCGCCTTGCCCCTGTGGGTCGCCGTAGCACTGGCCATCAAACTTGATTCTCCGGGACCCGTCATCCATCGGGCCACTCGGATCGGCTGGGGAGGCAATCCCTTCACCATCCACAAGTTCCGCACCATGGTGGCCGGTGCCTCCCGCCAGGCACCGGGCATCACCCGCAGAGGTGACCCACGCATCACGCGCGTGGGCCGTTTCCTGCGCCGGCTGAAGATCGACGAGATGCCCCAACTCATTGACGTGCTCAGGGGCGAGATGAGTATCGTTGGCCCCCGACCCGAGGATCCTCGCTACGTTGCCCACTATACGCCCGAGCAACGCCGCGCGCTGACCGTCCGGCCTGGGATGGCCAGCCCCGCCTTCATCAAGTACCGCCGCGAAGAGGATCTCCTGGCCTCCGCGGGTGATGACGTTGAACAGGCCTATTTGACCCAGATCATGCCCGACAAGCTTCGTCTGGACCTGGAGTACATCGAGCAGCAATCCTTCCTCGGCGATCTGGCCATCCTGGTGCGGGCTGCCTTGCCCTTTATCGAGGGCACTGGAGCATCGGTAGACCTGGAGCGATGAACGAATGGACTTCTCTGTCAGCCAGCCGCCATCTGGCCGGTGGCCGACGCCGCTCAAGCGGACGGCCGCCTGCTGCTGCCCATCATCCTGTCTTCCTGAATCACTTGTCAGCGCACATAGAGGACACCCGTGAGCACCATGTCAGACAGCGACTTCCTCTGGTGGCGCGACGGCGTCATCTATCAGATCTATCCGCGCAGCTTCGCCGAACCGTAGCATCCGCACCGCTGTGCGGACCTCCGCCCACAGGCTACCGGGGAAGGCCACCACCAACAGCTTGCCCGTGCGGTCGCCCGTGTCGATCAGGCTGCGTGCTTCGGTCGCGTTCATGGCCATCGGCTTCTCCAGCAGCACGTCCCATCCGG
>CBDURC010000040.1:0-16175 GCA_965369635.1 uncultured Anaerolineales bacterium
AAGGGAGGGACCTAGTCCATCTGCTTGGGGAACTCTTGGGCCAAGAAGTCGCGAACCGTAAGAATGGGAATGTCTGCGTATGCGACCAAGTCCAAGAGGTGATTGTCCCCAGATACAACACAGGCGGCACCAGAGACGGAGGCACAGCGGAGGAAAACGTCATCGTCCGGATCAGCGACCACGATGGGAGGGCCTTCCGGTACCTCAAAGATAGAAGCCAGGTCCATGGCGTAGGTGACCAATTCCACAAGGGTCAGCCCCAGTTGCTCCAGGCGTGGTTGTAGCCGTTCGTAGGATAGCACGTCGGCCAGTTCGTCAAGCATTGCGGGGGCCATGCATAACTCGACGTCGCCCGCCTCGGCCAGGCAGAGCAACTTCCAGGGCATCCCCCGCCATAACAGATCGGAAACCCAGATATTGGTGTCAATCACGATGCGCACGGCTTACCCCGTTCGTCGCTGACGCCGAACCTCGTGGACAATCTCGTTGATCTCCTCCAGGGACAATGGTTCCTCTTGCGGGGATTGGGCCACGATACTCGTTACCGGAGGAGGCGTGACACGCTTGAAGTGCAAAGTGTCCCTTCCGACCCAGACGACGAAGCGGTCTGAAGGACGAAAACGGGCAGCGATCTCTGCAGGCAGCTTTAGGGTGTGCTGCGAGGTGAGTTCGGCTATCTCAACCATCTTGCTCCCTCCTCATCAGAAAGTAGACTTCTTCGGATAGTATACTATATCCACTACGTGGTGTCAATCTTGCATTGGGGGATGAATAGGAGCCGCAAATGGTTCACGACATCATAGACAACCGCACCCGGGAGCTGGCTCCCGAAATCAGCAACTTCCTGGCCGATAGCATCCGTGCTCACTTCGCCGTCGGCTACTTCTTCCTGTCCGGCTTCCAGGCCATCGCCGAGCACATCCCCGCCCTGGATCAACTGCGTCTGCTCATCGGCAATGTCACCAACCGCCAGACCGTCGAGCAACTGGCCGAGGGCTACCACCATCTGGCGACCACCCAGCGCGCCGTCCGCCGCCAACGGATGGTCTCCGCCCAGACTCCCCGCATGCGCAGCGAAACCGCCGAGTCCATCCAGGCCACGCTGGAACTGATGGATCAGACTGACGATGTCCAGGCCTTGGTCCTCTCCCTGGCCGACCTCATCGCCCGGGGCATCGTGCAGGTGAAGGTCTACACCCGGGGCCGGTTGCACGCCAAAGCCTACATCTTTGACTTCGACCCGGCCCGCATCCACGCTCAGACCGGCGCGGCCATCGTCGGCAGTTCCAACCTCTCCCTGGGTGGCGTCACCCACAACACCGAACTCAACGTGCGCGTGTTCGGGGACGGCAACCACGCCCAACTCTCCCAGTGGTTCGACGAACTGTGGGACGAAGCCGAAGAGTTCGACGAGAATCTGATCCACGAACTGCAACGCTCCTGGGCTGCCAGCCAGGTGACCACCCCGGAAGGCCCCCGGCCCGTCAGCCCCCACGACATCTACCTCAAGACTCTCTACACGCTGGTCAAAGATCGGCTGGAAGGTCGCCGAGACACCGAGCTCCTCTGGGAAGCCGAGATGCCCGAACTGGCTGACTTCCAGCGCGTGGCCGTTCGCCAGGCCATCAAGATCCTGGATACCTACCGCGGCGTCTTCGTGGCCGACGTCGTGGGCATGGGCAAAACCTACATCGGCACCACACTGCTCAAACACTACGCTCTCTATCGCGGGGCCCGCCCCCTGGTCGTCTGCCCCGCCTCCCTGGTGGAGATGTGGGAATGGTTCATGGAACGCTATCAGATTGATGCCCCTGTCATCTCCATGGGGCTGCTCAGCCAGAGGGGCAACGAGCGGATGCTGGTTGACGACTGGCGCACCCGCGATCGCGACCTGGTCCTGGTGGACGAGTCTCAGAACTTGCGCCGCCACGATACCCAGCGCTACGCAGCGCTGCAGCTTTTCACTCAGACCCGGCCCACTATCCTGCTGACAGCCACCCCGCGGGCCACCAGTGCCTGGGACATCTATCACCAGGTCAAGCTCTGGCATCCCCAAGATACAACTATCATACCCATCAACCCGCCCAACCTGCGGGAGTTCTTCAACAAGGTGGAGCCGCGCAACCAGGATGCGCCTAGCCGCGACCTGCAGGAGGTCCTCAACCACATCCTCATTCGCCGCACCCGCCGCCACGTCCGCACCTACTACCCCGATGCGCAGATCAACGGCCAGCCCCTGGTCTTCCCCGACCGCCAACTGGAGACCATCACCTACAGCATCGAGGAGACCTACCGCGGCCCTGACGATACGACGGGAGAGAGCCGCGTCTACAAGCGGTTGCACGACCTGATGGGTCAGCTAACCTACGCCCGTTACGCTCTCTTCGACTACGTCCTGCCCGAACAGCAGAATATGCACAGGTACCAGGAGCTCCAACGGGCTGGCACGGCCCTGCGTGGCCTCATGCGCGTGATGCTCTTCAAGCGGTTCGAGTCCAGTGTGCACGCCTTCCGCCAGACTGTCAACCGTCTCAGGGACCTGCAGAGCGCCTTTCAGGGTGCCTTGGATCGCGGCCTGGTACCCGCTGGCGACGAGGCTACCGATATCCTCTACAAATCCGACCTGGACGATGAACTGGCTCTCTACGAGGCTCTGGAGGAAGCCAGCCATCGCTATCCCATCGCTGACTTCGATGTGCCCAAACTGCAGGCCGCCCTGGGCACCGACATCGCTCTTCTGGACGAAATGGCCCGCCTGGTCGAGCCCATCGGCCCCCAGGAGGACAACAAACTTCAGCAGCTCATGGCCATGATGACCGGAGGTCACACCCTGTCCAGCCCTCGTCCTCTGCCCGGCGACCTGCTCCACAGCAAGGTTCTCATCTTCACCCAATACGCCGATACCGCCCACTACCTCTACGATAATCTCAAGCACCTGGGTCGCATCCGCGCTGTGGAGAGCGACACCAAAGACCGTGGCCGCATCATCTTGCGCTTTGCCCCCAAGGCCAACAACTACCAGCTCAGGCCAAGCGACGAGGAGCTGCGCATCCTGGTCTCCACCGATGTCCTCAGCGAGGGCCTCAACCTGCAGGACGCCAACCACATCATCAACTACGACTTGCATTGGAACCCCGTCCGTCTCATCCAGCGCGTAGGCCGCGTGGATCGCATCGGCACCGAGCACGACACCATCTATGCCTACAACTTTCTTCCCGAGAGTGGCCTGGAGCGCGAGCTGGGCATAGAGCGTCGCTTGGTGCAGCGCATCGCTGAGATCCACCTCACTATCGGCCAGGACGCCGCCATCCTGCACAAGCGCGAGCGGATCAACGCAGAGGCCCTCTACGCCATCTATCGGGGCGATCCCAGCGTCCTGGAAGACGAACCCAAGGCTGACATCTTCAGTCTGTTGGAAGCTGAAGAACTCATGCGTCAACTGCAACGCACCGACCCTGACCGCTTCCGGCAGATCGCCACCATGCCCGACGGTGTGCGCAGCGGACGTCAGGCCGTTGGCGAGCCAGGCCTGTTCGTCTTCTGCCAGGCAGGGAACTACCAGCGGCTCTATCTCGTTGATGAGGACGGTCATCGCACGGCAGATCCACAGCAGGCCATCCGCGCCATCCGTTGCCAAGAAGACGAACCTACCTTGGCGCTGCCTGCGGGCATCAATGAGCGTATCACCGCCGTCAAACGGGACTTCGATGCCGAGGTCCGCGCCCGCGAGTCCGAGATACGCCACACTGTAGGCAGGGCGTTAGGTCGCGAATATGCCCTCTTGGAACTGAGGCTAGTCTTTGGGGGCGAAGAGGATGCTGGGGAAAAAGCGCGACTGTCTCTGCTGGCGGAGATCTTCACCACGGTACCGCTTACAGCGCGTGCCCACCGAGAACTCAACACGCTGCGCAGGGGGAAGGTCACCGGCCAGCCTCTGGTCGCGCAACTCCTGCGCATCGTGCGCGACTACAACCTGGAGGAAGCCCACAGCGCTGCCGTCGACCATGCTGAGGAAGCGGTGCTGATCCCCCGTATCGTGTGCAGCGAGGCCCTGCTCTGACGCCGAGAAGAACTTGCTCGTTGAAGGGGAGGAAACTGTAGTGGCTTTGCGGGAATGGGGTGCCAGGCTGGCCGGCTGTGCCACAATAGGTTAGCAAGACCTGCGGGCGTCACCCTGCGCCACGATCATTGTTCGACTTCCAATACCCAATATCCAATATCCAATATCCACCTTCCAACATCCAATCTCCAGGCCATGTTCGATTACGGCATCCTGACCTCAGCCACCTGTGCGGTGTGCGGGCGCAGTTCGCCCCTCATCGCTGCCCATCTGGGCGTGTGCGCGGAGTGCATCCGGCACCGGCCAGACGAAGCGCTGCCGCGGGCGGCGCAGGCACACGCCGTGGCTCGCCGCGAGTTCGGCCTGCCCGAAGCGGTGCCGCGCACCGATGGCGGCGTGCGTTGTCCTCTCTGTGCCAATGGCTGCCAGATGGGCGAGGGGGAGCGGGGCTTCTGCGGGCTGCGAGTGAATGAAGGAGGGCGGCTGCGCCACCTGGCGGGCACCCCGGCGAAGGGTATCCTGCACTGGTATCGCGATCCGCTGCCCACCAACTGCGTCGCCGACTGGGTCTGTGCCGGGCACAGCCAGCGGGGCTGCCACAACCTGGCCGTCTTCTACTGCAGTTGCACCGCCGACTGCCTCTTCTGCCAGAACTGGCACTACCGCCAGGTGGACCCAGCGGACAGCCAAGGTATGAGCGCTCAGGATCTGGCGGCGGTAGCCAACTCGCGCACCTACTGCGTCTGCTACTTCGGCGGCGATCCTGCCTCGCAGATGGTTCATGCCCTGGCGGCTTCCCGGCGGCTGGCTGAACGGGGCGTGGCCATCTGCTGGGACACCAACGGCAGCGAGAACCCCAAGCTGCTCGACCGCGCTGTCGAGCTTTCGCTACGCACGGGCGGCTGTCTCAAGTTCGACATCAAGGCGTACGATGAGAACCTGTATCGGGCGCTGACGGGCATCTCTAATCGGGGCTTGCTGGAGAACTTCGCCCGCGTGGCCCGCCGGACGGAGGAGCGGCCAGAGCCCCCGCTGGTGGTCGCCAGCACGCTGCTGGTGCCCGGTTACGTGGATTCCGAGGAGGTGGGCCACATCGCCCGCTTCATCGCCGACCTGGATCCTACCATCCCCTACTCGCTCCTCGGTTTCGGCCCCAACTTCTACATGCCCGACCTGCCCTGCACCTCCGTGCGCCACGCGGAGGAAGCGGAGGCTGCCGCCCGCGCCGCAGGGCTCACCCGCGTGCGCGTGGGGAACAGGCACCTGCTATCGCGAGATTACTGACTCGTGAAACGTGAAACGTGATCCGCAACCTCACGTTTCACGTTTTACGCCATTTCCCCGCGCGCTCCCTAATCCAGCCATAGCTCTCTTCCCACACCGCCTCGCGCTCACCGTCAACCAGCACGTTGTGCCCTGAGTTCTCCAGCCAGATCAGCGCCTTGTCTCTGGAACTGATGCCGTTGTAGGTGATCTGTGCGGCATCGGGCGAAAGACTGCTGTCGTTCCGCCCCTGGAGGATGAGCACGGGCTGCGTGATGCGGGACAGCGACCGCAGAGCCCAGCGCTGCAGAGCGTAGACCTCGGCTGCCGCAGCCACGGGCCTGGTGTCGTAGCACCAGACGCGGTTGAGCGCCTCGGGATCGCCCAGGTCGCTCTCCGCCGTGTGATCCACCGGGACGTATTTCATGAAGTACTTGGCGATGGGAGTGAGCCGTATCCGCCAATCCCTCACCTTGACCGCCGGAGCCATCAGGATCAGCCCTGCCAGATCGTCGGCATGCGCGCCCAACCACAGGGCCAGCAGCGAGCCCAGCGAGAGCCCGCCCACGAAGATCGTTTCGCAGCGAGCGCGCAGGTCGTGTAGGCCTGCCTCACAGGCTGCGATCCACTCCCCGCGGCGGGTGTGCGCCAAGTCCTCTGGCCTCGTGCCGTGTCCCGGTAAGCGGACGCCGCAGACGGTCAGGCCGTGGGAGGTCAGATACTCGCCCAGTGGCCGTGTCTCCGTCGGAGCGCCGGTGAAGCCGTGGATGAGCAGCACGCCCACGGGTCCACCTTCAAAGAAGAAGGGTTCGGTGTTCAGGTGAGATGGTTGTGGCATGGGTTACTCTCCAAATGTAAGGCGTGATGCGTGAAACGTGAAACGACTCTAGTGGAAAAGGCCAAAAGCCATCAGCGGATTGAGCGGATGAAGCGGATGAGAATGGAACGAAATCAGCTCAATCCGCTCAATCCGCTGACAAATTTGTTTCAGAGGAGTCGTGAAACGTATAATGCGTAATGCGTGAGACGTGATCAGGGGGAAAGGACGTTTTGCGTTTTACGTTGACCCGCCCAGACGTGCGACTTCCTTGGCGATAGCTGCCACGCAGTTCGGCAGTGCTTCGGTGATCGCTTGGGCGTCGAAGCGCAGCACCACCTGTTGAGCGGCAGCGCCGTAGCCGACCTCTTGGTCCCGCAGAGGCCGCGGTTCGGCGCCCAGTTCATCCGACGATGCCCGCGCGCCACACAGGATCACTACCTCACCTTCGGCGCAGGGGATGGCGAAATCAGCCGCGTAGACGGTCCGCTCGTCCTGTACCTCCACCTCCCGTTCTGCCTCGATCTCTTCGGCCTTCAGCGCTGCCCACAGCCGCTCCTGCAGGGGATTGCCCAGCCAGAGGTCGTTGATCTCCTGGGCGCTCAACAGCCGCTCCAGCGTGGTGGGGATGAAGGTGATGCGCCGCAGCCGCTGGCTGGGCACGCGCTGTGCCAGCTTCTGCAGCGGGCCGATCTCTACCTTGAAGTAGCGGTCGCCCGCGCGCGGGTGGTTGGCTTCGTCGGGCAAGAGTTCGGCGCGGGTGACGATACGGTAACGTTTTACTGGAGCGTAGTAATTCACCGCCCAGCCCTCTGGCGGCTCGAAGGCTGCCGTCTGGTAGAAGGCCAGGAAGTCGGCTCCTACCTGCCGCGGCGCCCGCTTGAGGGGAATGCGATACCAGCCTTGCTGGCGTGCCAGCTCGAAATCACGGCGGTTGTTCAGCACCGCCACCAGCACCCGCGCCTCACCGGGTGGCATGCCCTCCAGGCTCCCTATCTCTGCCTCGTACAGTTCGCGCGCCTCGGCAAGTCTGAGGGACTCGATGCCTTCCACCCCGACCGTCAACTCTGGCGCGTAACGAGCCAGGTCGGCACGCAGGCGCAGCAGCGCCAGGTCTTTGGCCTTACACTCCAGCAGCACGTCGAATTCTGGCAATCCCTCCGCCTGGCGCAGCAAGGCAATGAACTCGAAGGGGTTGATGTAGTCAGCGTGCCGCGTCCAAAGCGGCGGCTGGAGCATCTGCCGCTGGCCACCGGCGGGATTGGCCCGCTTCACTAGCCGCATCTCCGTGCGAGGGGAACTGAAGTGGATTTTGGGACGCACGCCCTCGCGCCAGGTGGCCAGCGCTAAGCCTAACGCCTCGGCAGCGGGTAGCCGCTCGGGGTTGTGTAGCAGGTGGTGCTGGTGATCGTAGACCAACGGCAGCCCCGTGCGCTGGCAGAGGCGATGGCAGTCGCTCAGGGAGTAGTGGGCATGGTCGTGCTCCAGCACTAGCCGGCGCCGCGTGGCCTCTGGCAGTTGGTCGACCGCCTCCACGAAGCGAGCCAGCGCCGCATCTCGATCGCCATACACGCCGCCCACATGGACGGTGATCACCGCTTCAGGCCCCAACCCCATGCCGTCCAACAGCAGCGCCAGTGCGTTGAGATCAGCACGGCTCTTAGCGGCCACCGTGTCGTTGGGAGAATTGAGCACCATGTGAGAGCCTGCATGGAAGGAGAGCCGCAGCCCGTCGGCGCGGGCCATTTCCCCCATGGCGGCCAACTCTGCCTGGCACTCGTCTATCTGGCGGTGGAACTGGGACATGTCGGGGTGGGTGACGTAGGGGGCCAACTCGGAGGCCATGCGGTACATGCGAATGGACTTCTGCCGCAGGTAGCCGAAGATGTCCCGCAGGTAGACGAGACTGACGCTGAGGTGAGGGTGGTTCTGCCAGCGGCGTCCATCGTGCGATTTGAGGCCCGGTCGGCCCAGCACTTTGACCGATAAGCCAAGTTTCATTAGCCTGTTCCCATAGCCTGTTCCCATCAGGTTCCCAATTGCTCCAGGAAGGCACGCGGCCCTACAATCTCGATGCCCTCATAGCTGCCAAGCACCAGAAGGTCATCATCACCGGTGACGATGAAGTTTGCTTTGCCCTCTACTGCCGCCTCCAGGAACATGTCATCCTTCGGATCGCGGCACACACTGATCGTGCGTTTCGGATGGATGATCCTGGCGCGATCAGCTATGAAGGCCAGGACGGCTTGGATGTCCTCTTCGGAAAGATGATACTTGTCGCGGATCCTGGGCAGGGTGAGTATGGACAGGAGTTCGTCCAGGAGCGGATCGGAGACGATCAGCTCATAGGCTCCTTCCTGGAGCCGTGTCAGCATGGGGGCAACGGTTCCGCGGGGTCTGATGATGGCGCGGATGAATATGTTGGTATCAACGACAGCGCGAATCATCGGGTCGCCCGAATCTCGTGCCTAGCGGCTTCCAGGTCTGCCTGAACCTCTTCCTCGGAATACTGCTCATTCAGCCATGCCATCTTGGCGAGGAGTTGTTCGAAGCGGGCCAGAGTCTGGGACTCGCGTAGCTTCTCCAAATGCAAGAAATCATCGTAGGAGATCAGAGCGGCCTCTGGACGGCTGCCGCGGGTGAGGATGTAAGAAGTATTCTCTTCGACCACTTCGTCGAACACAGAGCGGAAGTTGCGCTGCAAAGCGGTAACGCCAATGATCTTGTTCATGTCAGTCACCTATGTATCTGAGTTGGTACCTCGATACATATCCTACCACAGATTCTTGGCCTTGTCAACTAGCTCGTCGCTCCCAGTTGCTGATACACCTGCCCCCATTCGGCCAGGGTCAGCGTTTGCGCGCGACGGCGCGGTTCGATGCCCGCCCGCTCCAGTGACGCTGCGACCTCCGCAGAAGGCTGCCCCAAGCCATGTGCCAGCGAGTTGCGCAACTGCTTGCGTCGCTGGCCGAACCCTGCCCGCACGATTCGGAAGAAGCGCTCCACGTCGTCCACCGCCACTGCGGGCTGAGGCCGCCGCCTGAGCCGTACCACCGCCGAGTCCACCTTGGGCCTGGGGTAGAAAGCCCCTGCCGGGATACGATGCACCAGCTCCGGCTTCGCGTAGAACTGCACGCTCACCGCCAGCAGGCTCATGTGCGGCGGCGCGGCGCAAATGCGCTCCCCTACCTCCCGCTGCATGGTCAGCACCATCAGATGCGGCGGGGACTCTGCCTCCAGCAGGTGGCGCAGCACGGCGGAGGTGATGTAGTAGGGGAGATTGGCGACGACCTTGTAGGTTTCGGGTGTCGAGTTTCGGGTTTGGGGTTGAGGTCCCAACGACTCGGAACGTGAAACCAGATCCGAAGGCCGGAGTTGCAGGATGTCGCCGTGCACGATGGTCACGTTCGGCCAGTCGGCAAGCGTGTGCTGGAGGATGGGGATGAGCTGAGCGTCCAGTTCGACGGCGACGACGTGGCCAGCCTGCGCGGCCAGGAGTGCGGTCAACGTGCCCAGGCCCGGTCCGATCTCCAGCACCACGTCGTCGGACGTGAGCCCCGCCGCTTCCACGATGCGCCGAAGATGGGCTTCGGAGACGAGGAAGTGCTGGCCCAGGCCCTTGCGTGGGCGAAGACTGTGTTCCCGTAGCAGTTGCCGCACGTTCATCTTGCTCATGAGTAGACAAGGCAACGAGTAACAAGTCGACAAGGCGACAAGGGAAGCTCGAGGTTCAGAGTCTGGTGTTCAGCGCCGAACTCCGAACCCCGAACTCGAAACCCGAGACCCGAAACAGTCATCTCTCCCTCGGCCAATTGGGCAGCACCCAGCGGATCTTGTAGCGGGGCGGAGGCGGATCCAGCAGGTAGACATTCACCCAGCTTCGCCACAGCACCAGGTTGTCGTCGTCGTATCCCAGGTCAACGCGTCGTCCCTTGATCGCGCCGCCCGTATCACCGGCCACTCCGGTCCCGTAGCCTGGCACGTACACGGGGGTGCGCAGATCGATCACCGCCGGATCCACGGCCACAATGCCCTTGCGCATCGGCTGGCCCAGACGGGTGCGGCCAAACGAGGGATGATCCGCGCTCTTGCCCGCAGTGGAGGCGCTGTACGAGGTGGCAGACATGCGTATCTTGCGCCAATACACCAGCGTCCCCTCGGGCGTTTCCAGAGTGCGGGTGACAATCTTGCGCCCATAGGCCATGACGCGGGTTATGGGCTCCTGTGCCACCCATGCGTATTCCAACGTGCGGCTCAACTCCAGGTCATCCTCATAGACCACTCGGAAGCGGCGCTTGGTGATTCCTTCTCTCCCCGCCTCGTCCAGCCGCTGGTGGTCAATTTCCACATTGTCGTCGGGAACCCAGATGGCCTCGAAGGGTATCGGCTCCTGTTCGATTTCGATGGCTTCCCGCACGCGCGTCACCTGGATGACCAGATTGTCCGTCAGGCGTGTCGTCATCGGCGGCGTCACCCGATCCAGGCCGACGACGGCGATCCCCTGCTCCGCAAGAGCATCGCCCACCGTCTCCTGCCCGGTGCGGGTCTTGATGGTGCCACCGTCGGCGCGGATGGCAATGGGCGTGGAACGCTGGATGAAGACTCGTAGGCCCGCCGACACGCGGCTGCCCAGGCTGGGCATCACTCGGTCGCCCAGGTAGAGGGTGATCTGCTCCCGCAGTAGCGCCTCGCCCACTGTGGGCGCGGTGGTGTAGATGGCGAAAGGCATACCACCATCGTCTATGGTGATGGGGACCGCCCGCTGCAGCGAAAGCTGCAACGGCGCTGCCTGCCGTCCTGACCAGGCGTGCGTTCGAGCGTAGCGCGGTGATTCGCCGTCCATTATCTGCGCGGACGGCAAATCCGTCTGGGGCGTGGCCGGCTGCCCATCCAGCCGCAACTCATCGTAACGACCTAGATGCAGCCCAACTTTACCCAGGACTTGAGCCACCGTGTGGGCATGGGTGCGCAGCGTCAGCCGCTGGCCGTCGGCTTCGATCTCTACCGGCCGGGCCCGGACGATCTGTACTGCCAGGCCAGGGCTCAGTGTTGTCTCGGCGGGCAGCGTAAGGATGTCCTCTGTCTGCAAGGCCAGCCCCAGTTCCTCCAGCAGTTCGCCCACCGTGGCCTGGTGCGTGTGCACTGTCTCCATCAGTCCGTCAACGGTGACCTGGACACTGAGCTGGGTGCGCTGATAGTTCCAGACCAGCGCCGTGGCCCCGATCAGCAGGAACGGCAGCAACAGCAGGCCCCACCACACCTGCCGGAAGCTGGCCCCGCCTGGAGCGGGGCTGGAGGTCATAGGCGATAGACGGTCTTGGCTCATGAAGCCCTCGAAAGGTTGGTTCTTACGTCTCGGGGCGAAATAGAGCCCAGATGCGCTCTTGGCGAGCGATCTGCGCTCATTGAACTGGAAAAGACTTTCTGCAGCGGTGAGCGATTCTGAGAGTCTACGCAGAATCTCCGTACCTTCACCTTCTGGTAGCCGAGGCACTCAGGAGCTTCTTCTCAGCAGAGGCCAACTCAAAGGCCGTACTCAGGGCAACGGCGCCCTGGGGGCAGACCTCTTCGCATTGCCCACAGAAGGCGCATCTCCCACGATGATAGATGAGGTCATACTGCTTCTCGGCTATCTCAATCAACTCCAGGGCAAAGGCGGGGCAGTCACGAACGCAGAGCCCGCAGCCCACGCAGGCCTCGGCGTCGAAGAGCAGTTCCCCTCGGTAGGCGGGTGAAACTTCGGCGGGGGCGAAGGGGTATTTCACGGTGAAGGGTCTGCGGAACAACGAGCCCAGAAGCCTGGGCAGCATGAAAGCGAGCGAGTTCATGCTAGAAAACCCCCATCCACACCACCATCATCAGTTGCACCAACGAGAGGGGAGCCAGAAGCCCCCAGCTCAAGCGCACCATCTGATCGAGGCGCAACCGGGCGAAGAGGGCCCTGATGCACGAGAGGGCGAAAAGCACGAGCATTGTCTTCAGCCCCAAAAGGAAGAGGGAACTGAAGCCGCCTAAGAAGAGGTTGACCAGCAAGACGCAGCACACCACCATCTCCATATCCTGCGCCAGCCGGAAGAGGGCCAACTTCCGGCCGCTGAACTCCGTCAACACCCCGGCTACGATCTCTGTCTCCGCCTCGGGGATGTCGAAGGGCACGCGCTCCAGCTTGCTCACCAGGCTGGTCAAAGCAACCAGCAAGCCGATAGGTTGCAGGGCAGCCGTCCAGATGTGGCCAGTCTGGAAGGCGGCGATCTCAGAGATGGACCATGAACTGGCCAGGAGTGCCGGACCGCAGAGGGCCATCAGGAAGGGCACCTCGTAGGCGAAGAGTTGGGTGAGGGCGCGCATGCTGCCCACCAGGCCGAAGGGGCCAGCCGAAAGCCACCCCGCCAGCGAAAGGGCCAGGATAGGCACCCACAACAGGAAGGCCACCACTATCAGATCCCCCTCGAAGGCATAGGAGGCCGCCCTCCCCACGGGGATGTAAAGGATGGCCGTAGCCACGGAGGCAAAGGTCACCAGCGACAGGGCTGCACACATCCTCGCGTCCGCTGCCTCGGGGAGTACATCCTCCTTGGCCAGCAGCTTAACAAAGTCGGCGAAAGGTTGGTACCAGGGCGGCCCCACCCGGCTCTGCAGACGGGCGTAGAGCTTTCGATCCGCCCACTGGAAGAACATGGCGCAGGCGAACAGGAAGAGAAAGCCTGGGAAAACCAGGATGTTCACCAATTGGCTCATTACTTCGTCTTTTTGCTGAAGATGTAGACCACCAAGCCCAGGAGAATCAGCCCCCAGTAAGAGACCAGGCGGTCCAGCAAGGCCACGGAAAAGGCCAGGCTGGCATTGACTCCCGAAACCATGCCCAGTTCGCCGGCCAGGAGCAGCACAGCGACGATGGCCGACTCCACGAAGCCCAATCCCGACGGCGTGAAGGGCACGGTGGTGAGGAGCGCGGCGCCCAGGGCGATGAAGAGTGCAGTCAGGGGGTCAATGGCCAGGTTCAGGGCGCGGGCGGCGAAGAGGAACCGCCCCCCCTCCATTACCCAGATGAGAAGAGTGAGCAGCAAGAGGACGGGAAAGCGTCGGAAGGACAAGAACATCCCTTCCTCGAAGCGCGCGTAAAGCGATCTCACCCGCTGCGGAAGGATGCTTTGGATGAATCTCCTTCCCCCCTTCATGGCCAGAAGACCCACTACGGCCACCAGGACGAGGATGAGGGTCACCCCCAGGGTCTGCAGGATGGTCTCCGGCATCCGCCCGCCGAAACCGATCAGGCTGATCACCCCCACCAGGGCGAAGAGGACGACGAGAGCGATGAGCCGCTCGGCGACGACGGTGCCCATGGTCTTGGAGAAAGAGAGGCCAGCGCTTCTTTTCAGCAGATAGCTACGATAGATGTCGCCCAGCTTAGCCGGGACAAGGCTGTTGGCGAAGTAGGAGAGAAAAGTGATCTCCGTCAGGTCCCTGATGGGTGGGGGATCATCGAATTGGGCGTTGAGGAGCAAGATACGCCAGCGCCAGCCGCGAAGTGGAAAGGTCAGGTAGTAGACCAGGAAGGAGAGAGACAAGAGAGGCAGGTTGGTGCCTCGCAGCACCTTCATCGTCTCCGCGACATCGATCTCCACCCTGGTCAACAGGAAGTAGAGGATAACAAAGGCGATGGCGAAGGAAACGAGGGTCCGGGGGCGAAAGAACCTCTGGCCAAGGGATATCTCGTCTTGTGTCTCGTTTGTCTGAGTAGTAGAAGGCACTAGATTTTCTCCTTAGATTCACATTGGCGTGCTCACGCCCCGCAGAGTCCGTGATACGCGCTCAACGGTCGGCGCAGGCGATGCAAAGGTCAATGGCCGCCACGACGATGGGGATGTCGGCGATGTGGGCCCCTTTGAGCATTTGGGGCACGGCCACCATGTTGGCCATCGTCGGCGCCCTGATCTTCACCCTCGCCGGCCTCTCCGTGCCGTCGCTCTTGATGTAATAGATGAGCTCCCCGCGCGGCGCCTCCACGCGGCTGATCACCTCGCCGGGGGGGATGCGCCGGCGAACCCTAACCCGCACCTCGCCTTCCGGCAGGTTGTGGAGAGCATGGCGTATAATGCGCGCGCTCTCGATGACCTCTTTCACTCGCACCACCGTCCGTGCCAGGGCGTCGCCTTCGGTGGCGGTGATCACCTGGAAAGGCAGCTCCTCGTAGGCGGCGTAGGGGTCGTCTCGCCGCACGTCCCGGTCCACCCCCGAGGCGCGGATGGTGGGGCCCACCACACACAGGGCACGGCCGTCTTCCCTGGAGAGATACCCCACCCCGTGGGTGCGGGCCACGAAGGTGGCCTCGGTAGTCACCAACTTCAGGTAGTAATGAGCCTGTTCTTCCAGGTAATCGAGCCCTTCTAGTATGCTTTCAATCTGAGCTGAGGTCAAATCAATGCGCACCCCACCGAAGGTGTTGACGGCGTAGTTTATGCGGTTGCCGGAGATCTCCTCCAGTATGTCCATCACCGTCTCCCGATCCCGCCAGGTGTACATGAACAGCGTCTCGAAGCCGGCGTCGCGGCCGATGACCCCCAGCCAGAGCAAATGGCTGTGGATGCGCTCCAGCTCGCAGACGATGGTGCGGATGTACAGCGCCCGCGGCGGGATCTCGACCCCTGAAAGCTCTTCCACTCCCTGGCAGAAGGCAGTGGTGTGGATATGGGAGCAGATGCCGCACACCCGCTCGACGAGGTAGAGGTCCTGGATGTAGCTGCGCTCCTGGCAGGCCCGCTCAATGCCCCGATGGACGTATCCCATCCTGAGGTAGGTTTCGAGCACCCGCTCCCCCTCCACCCGGAAGCGAAAGCCCATAGGTTCCTTAAGGGCCGGGTGTTGCGGCCCGATGGGGATGACGAGATGTTGGGCCATGCTAACCCTCCTCGTTTCGTTCCTTTCGTGTCCTAAGGCGGCGACCAATCCTTCAGCAGCGGGTGCCCCTCTTCCCAGCCATCGGGGAGCACTAGAGGGCTGAGGTTGGGATGCTCCTCGAACTCCACTCCCAGGAGGTCGTGCACCTCCCTCTCGTAGAAAAGGGCGCCGGGAACGATGTCCGTGAGCGTCTTGATGCGCGGCTTTTCTCTGGGAAGCGTGATCTTCACCGTGAAGCAGACATCGTAATCCCAGAAGTGGTAGAGAAGCTCGATCTCCTCGCCGGTGTCCACTCCGGTGATGGTGGAGAGGTGCTTGATGTCGAAGCGGTTCACCAGCACCTCCACCACGTCGTGCAGCTCATCTCGCCTCACGCTGAAGAAAGCGCGGTGGGGTCGGGGCACCCAGGCCTGGCCGATGTGCTCCCCCAAGACTCCTTTCAGCTTTTTGAGAAGGGTTCTCGCCGGCATTCAGATACTCCTCAGCAGTTTCACCAGCCCGTCAATGATGGCCTCCGGCTTGCAGGGGCACCCCGGCACGTACATGTCCACGGGGATGACCTGGTCAATTCCGCCCAGGACGTTGTAGCAGCCGCGGAAGACCCCGCCGGAGCAGGCGCAACTGCCGATGGCCACGACCCATTTGGGCTCCGGCACCTGCTCGTAGATGCGCAGGAGCCTGTCTCTGGCCTGCCTGGTGACCGGGCCGGCGCAGACCAGGACGTCGGCGTGGCGCGGGGTGGCCTTCTCCAGGATGCCCAGCCTCTCCACGTCGAAGCGGGGGGTGAGGGCGTCCAGCAGCTCGATGTCACAGCCGTTGCAGCCGCCGGCGTTGAAATGCAGTATCCAGGGCGACTTGCGCCTCGCCCAGCGGACTAAACCCTCAAGCACGATCCTCTCCGTATCAATCCGCTGACCTCCCCGCTCCGATCAGAGCATACACGCTCACCCCGATGCCGGCCAGGTAGATGGTGGCCAGCCAGGCCGACGCGCCGTCGCGGGGGGCGGTGGCCACCACCAGGGCGGCCAGGTGCAGGATGGCGAAGAGCAAGGCCAGGTAAAAGAAATCCCGATAGGAGGGTGTCACCCTCTGGGCCGGGATGTCCTCCCCGCAGGCATAGGTGGCCCGTTTGCCCGG
>CBDURC010000041.1:0-16025 GCA_965369635.1 uncultured Anaerolineales bacterium
TTGCCCGGCATGATGGCCTTGATCACCCCCGCGCCTTCAGCGACTTCGCCAGCGGAAGTCGCCGCAGGCGCCGCGGGCCCACCTGCTTCCAGACCAACGATAGCAAAGCTGTAAGGGATGCCGTTGACGGCAGCCCTGTCGCCCTCCAGCGTCACCTCATAGAGAGTGCCATCCACAGTGACCCCTCGCTCCTCTAGGCCGACGACGAAGGGCTGGCCATTGACCAGCACGGTGTTGCCCTGCATCTCGATGCTGTATTCGGTGTCATCCAGCGTGACGGTGAATTCCCTATCCATTCTCGTGCTCTTTCATGCTTTCGCGCTCTCGTGTTTCGTGCCTTTCGTGTTCTTCTTTCGTGACCTTCATGTTCATCGCATCCCTCCAGCACCGTCAATCAGGCCCTGCCAGCGCGCCGTCCGCGGCCGCCAGCTCATCTTCCAGGGGGAGATGGACAGCTCTGGCCGTGCCTCCGCTGTGACGGCCAGCCGCCTCTCCATCTGCTGGGCTGCCAAAGCAGCAATAGCAGCGACGATGGCTTCTTTCCCGCTAGTCCCACGCGCCCGTCGCTCCAGGAAGGGCCGCGCCGTCTGGGGGAAGAGCGCATAGGAGATGACGTCTTCCTCGCTGCGGGCCAGGTCGCCGATCTCCTGCTTGGCCTTCTCCATCCCCGGCGGGATCAGGTCGGCGGGGCGGCAGTCAATGGGCTGCTCGTCGCCAATGACCAATTGCTGCACCTCCGGATCAATCGGCGCCGGCGGGCGGCCATAGTAGCCACGGACGTAGTTCTTGATCTCCTCGGGGATGATCTTGTAGCGCTCGCCCAGCAGCACGTTCAGCGTGGCCTGGGTGCCCACGATCTGGCTGGAGGGGGTGACCAGCGGCGGAAAGCCCAGCTCCTCGCGCACCCGCGGCACCTCGGCCAGCACCTCTTCGTAGCGCTCCTCCGCGCCCTGCTCCCGCAGTTGCGACATCAAATTGGAAAGCATGCCGCCCGGAATCTGATATTGCAAGACGCGCACGTCCACGCTTTTCATGCCGCTCTCGAACTTGGCATACTTCTTGCGCACCTCGGCGAAGTAGCCGCTGATCTCGGCCAGCAGGTTGAGGTTCAGCCCCGTGTCCCGCTCCGTGCCCTCGAGGATGCTGACGACAGTTTCGGTGGGCGGCTGTGAGGTGATAAGAGCTAGAGCCGAGATGGCCGTGTCCACGATGTCCACGCCCGCCTCCACGGCCTTGAGCACGGCCGCCGTGGCCATGCCGCTGGTGTAGTGGGTGTGAAGCTGGATCGGCAGATCTATCTCTGCCTTGAGTTGGCTCACCAGTTCGTAGGCTATATGCGGCGAGATCATCCCGGCCATGTCCTTGATGCAGATGGTGTCGGCGCCCATGTCTTGCAGTTGCCTGGCCATAACCATGTAGCTCTCGATGTTGTGCACAGGGCTGATGGTGTAGCAGATACTGGCCTGGACGTGCGCGCCCTCCCGCTTGACCACCTCCATGGCCTTGCGCATGTTGCGCACGTCGTTGACGGCGTCGAAGATGCGGAAAACGTCAATGCCGTTCTCGTGTGCCTTGATGACGAAACGCTCTAGCACATCGTCGGGGTAGTGCTTGTAGCCGACGACGTTCTGGCCGCGCAGCAGCATCTGGAAGGGGGTGTTGGGCATCTCGGCCTTCAGCCGGCGGATGCGCTCCCAGGGGTCCTCGTTGAGGAAACGCATGGCGGAATCAAAGGTGGCGCCGCCCCACATCTCCACTGACCAGTAGCCCACCTGGTCGAGCTTCCCGGCGATAGGCAGCATATCGTCGGTGCGCATGCGCGTGGCCAGCAGGGACTGGTGGGCATCTCTCAGTATCGTATCACAAATGAGGACGGCGTTGTCAGTCATATGAATGTCTCCTCTAACATAAAGGTATTGGGTATTTGGTATTGGGTATTGCATGGCGCGGTTGGGGGCATCGACTCGCCAATCCCGAATACCCAATATCCAGTATCTACTCCGCAAACAAGTGCGCGGCCTTGAACATCAGCACCAGCGCGCCGTCCTCCGAGCGGGAGCGGTGCACCTCGTGCGCCTTGACCACCAGGGTGTCTCCCTCCCCCAAGCGCACGCTGGGGTCATCGGCATAGTCAATGGTCACCTCGCCTTCCAGAACGACGTACATCTCGTCCTTGCCATGGTCGTGGAACTTGTAGCTCCCCTGGAAGCGGCTGAGGTAGGCGCAGTAGTCATCCACCTGGCCCACCACGGTGTGCATAAAAGGCTTGGTCAGCTTCGCCGCCGCTTCGGCGACGGACACTTTGTTCTCAGACATCGTTGTCTCCTTCGGTCATCCTTGGCCTCCGTCAACTCTGGGGAAGTAGGTTCGTAGTAGCCACTTCAGTGGCTGTTTCCGACTGTGGAGCAACTGAAGTCGCTACTACCGGCCCTCGACTCAGGCTGGACAGAGCAGCAGAGCCTCAAGCCCTTCGTTGAGCGCTGATCGTTCGTCATTGGTCATTCGCCCTACAGCGGAATGTTGCCATGCTTCTTCGGCGGATTGGTATCTCGCTTGTTGCGCAGCATCTGCAGCGCCTCGATGAGCCGCGGGCGGGTCTCGCGCGGCTCGATGACGTCGTCAATGTAGCCGCGAGCGGCGGCGACGTAGGGATTGGCGAACTGCTCGCGATACTCGGCCACCAGCCGCGCTCGCTCTGCCTCCGGATCTTCCGCCTCGGCGATTCGCTTGCGGAAGATGATGCTCACAGCGCCGTCCGGCCCCATGACGGCCACCTGCGCCGTGGGCCAGGCATAAGTGATGTCGCCGCGGATGTGCTTAGAGCTCATGACGACGTAGGCTCCGCCGTAGGCCTTGCGGGTGATGATGGTGATTTTGGGCACCGTAGCCTCGCAGTAGGCGTAGAGCAGCTTGGCCCCGTTGCGGATGATGCCGCCATGCTCCTGGGCCACGCCGGGCAAGAAGCCCGGCACATCCACAAAGGTGATGATGGGGATGTTGAAACAATCGCAGAAGCGCACGAAGCGGGCAGCCTTGATGGAGGAGTTGATGTCCAACACGCCGGCCAGCACCATGGGCTGCTGAGCCACAATACCCACGGAGAAGCCGCCCAGCCGGGCGAAGCCGACGATGATGTTCTGCGCCCAGTGCTGATGTACCTCCAGAAACTCGCCATCGTCCACCACGCGGCGGATGATCTCCTTCATGTCGTAGGGCTTCATTGGACTGTCGGGCACAATGCTATCCAGCGCTTCGTCCATGCGCTCGGCGGGATCGGCGGTGGGCACGAAGGGTGGGTCTTCCATGTTGTTTTGCGGCATGTAGCTGAGCAGTCGCCGCGCGAACGCTAAACAGTCATCCTCGTCCTCGGCGGCGAAGTGGGCCACGCCGCTTCTGCTGTTGTGGGTCATGGCCCCGCCCAGTTCCTCCGAAGTCACCTCCTCCCGCGTCACGGCCTTGATCACACCTGGCCCGGTGATGTGCATGAAGCTGGTACCCTTGACCATGATGGTGAAGTCGGTCATGGCTGGTGAGTAGACGGCGCCGCCCGCGCACGGCCCCATGATGAGCGAAATCTGCGGCACTACACCGGAGGCCAGCACGTTTCGCAGGAAGACGTAGGCATAGGCGGCCAGCGAGACCACGCCCTCCTGGATGCGCGCCCCGCCCGAATCATTGAGGCCGATGACCGGCGCGCCGTTCTTCATGGCCATGTCCATGATCTTGCACACCTTCTCGGCGTGCACCTCACCCAGGCTGCCGCCGAAGACGGTGAAATCCTGGGAGAAGATATAGACCAGCCGCCCGTCAATGGTGCCCCAGCCGGTGACCACGCTATCGGACAGGTACTTCCTCTCCTCGATGCCGAAGCCCACGGTGCGGTGGGTGGCAAACATGTCCAGCTCGCGGAAGGAGCCGGCGTCCAGCAGCCGTTCGATACGCTCGTGGGCAGTCAGCCTGCCGCGAGCGTGCTGGCGATCAATGCGCGCCTGCCCACCGCCCAGCTTGGCTCGCTCCTGCATGTCGTGCAAAGTCTGAATCTTGGGATCAACTGTCATTTGGGCCTCCCGGCGACCGATTCGTTTCGGCATCTGGCTTGTCTATCGCCCCCACTTCATGTAGATAGCGCTGTAGGCGAGCAACGAAGCGCTCGATCTCGTCCAAAATGCTCTGGGCATCTCGGTGAGTGAATTCAGAAAAGTCGTCGTAGTCAGCATCCTCTCGCCACCTTCTGGCCCGCCGATAGATGTCTGCATACTCAGGCTCAATCAGCCCCGGTTTCACCAGGTATTGACTGAAAGCAGACTCCACGCCGGAGTGCTTTCGCCGCTCAATGCCAAGGGCAGTCAATGCAGCCGTCGTAAGAACGAACGCGGCGTAGTACGCCCGATTGATGGATTGACGATATCCTCCCTGGCTGTAACAACAGGCGAGCGAATTTCAGGTCTTCGTGACACCTCTCCAGGCGCAGACCGATTATGACACGGGTGTTTTCGTCCATAGCTCGACTCCCTCGCTCTCGATGTTTCTGTACAGAGGGGAACGATACTGCCGGTTGAGTTCGTATCGTCTCGGCCCCATAATCAGTTCCGAAAGGACCACGCCATACTTGAGGGAAATATCAGTGCCCATGCGCTCAATAGGCCGATAGGTGCTGCGATCATCACTGCGGATGACGATCAATAGATCCACGTCCGACTCTTCATCGAAATTTCCCCGCACCCCGGAGCCGAAGAGCGTGACACGCAGCACTTGATCCTCGTATTCTTGTCGTAGCCGTCGTAGATACTCCTCCAGGGCCACCCTTTCCCGTTTAGCCAGATGCTTCAAATCGTTACCCATCGTTCTCTCACCTCTCACTGCTGTAAGCTGCCTCGGCGCGGCGCCTCCTGCTCGAAGCGAGGTAGAGCGCTGCCAGCACAAAGGTCATGAAGATCGTGTGCCATTTCATCAGCGCCATAGGCACTACCGTGGGGTCAAACATGGGATGCTGCCCCAGCCCGTAGTCCACGAAGTCGCTGAGCAAGAACCAACCGAAGGCGAAAAGCACGTCACTCTGTCGGAAGCCTGCAGCCAGCGAAGAGGCTACACCTCCCGTCCCGACGCCCCGAGGCGACATGATGCGGTAACTCACGTACACGCCCTCGAAGATCATGCCCACATGGGAGAAGCACATGGCCAGGCTCATCGGTTCCACTGGCCCGCCCCCCAGCCAGTAGCTCACCGAGTAGACCACTGTCCACACGCCGTACTTGATCAGGCCGTAGCCGGTGATGGTGTAGAACAGCCGCCAATCGCGGCCGCGCTGCAATCCTAGGAAGGCGATGATGAACAGGCCGGCGAACAGCGGGCAATCGGGAATGAAGGGCCACAGGTACCATTGGTCTGCCGCCCGGTTGAACAGGTGGTCTCCGTACCAGAACAGTATGCCTATCACAAAGCCAATGAAGTTGAAGGCGATGAGGACCGCGGCAATGTCCCAGCGCTCGATGATGTCCAGAAGCGACTGCAGAAGGCTGAGAAAGTCAACCCTGCTCTCCCGTTGGCTGGATTCGTCTTGCAGGACCTGGTTCTCTGCTTGCAAGAGATTGTCCCTCTTTCCGGTCCTCGGCCAGCGCGCACGCGGGCCGAAGCTCTACATAGATCCGGGGTTGATGACCCCCGACAGCCACAACATGGCCATAATGATGGGCTGGTGAACCATGTAGATCATCAGCGAGTGCTGGCCTAGAAACGCCAGCCAGCGAATCGGGAGCACACCAGACCAGTTGGGAAACGGGAACCTGCGTGCATGGCCCGGGTACAAGAGGTTCCCAAAGAACACGCCCAAAAGGACCACCCCAAACCAGGGTATGAGGGGGTAGTAGTCCACACTGTACAACCGCTCGGGCACCAATCCCAGCCACATGAGCCAGGGAAAGGTGAAAGTGCGGCCGTTCAAATACGTGCCAAGAGCAATCAGAATGAGCCCGATCAGAAGATTGGGCAGCCGCAGCCTCAAGAAGGGATAGGCCAGTATGATGGACAGGCCGATGAAGTGCAAGATACCGAAGTAGACAGCTCCATCTCGCAGGAGAACCCAGGTCACTACGGTGATGACCATGCCCCAACCGAATACCGTCAGCCCTCTCTTCAGATACTTGGCGAAGAGTTGCCTGTCGCCCGGTTCCCCCTTGGTTGCTCGCGCGAAGCTGAGGGTGAGCGACACACCAACCAGAAACATGAACATGCTGGCTGTGGCGCGGGCGAAGTTCACCCAGCCTGCTGACACCAGTAGAGGGGTACGGTATCCACCGTAGTAGACCAGGTCGTACCGCAGGTGGACGAGAACCATCATGACGATAGCGACGCCACGCAACGCGTCGATTTCCCAGAAGCGCTGTGTTGGGTTCTTGTTCATTAGGAATCAGGCTCAAGAGTCTGAGAGATCTGAGGCCGTGCCCAAATAGTCCAGAGCGTCCCCACGCGCTCTCTCCAGCAAGTCCTCCACACCCAGTTGACCTGCCCAGTGGGTGAGGTAGCTCCAATCGAGTGCTCCGCTTTCGCTTTGCTCTCTGATGACCCCCAGCACGTCTCGATACTGTCGCACCGAGACCTCTCCTCCCATGCGATACCATTCAAGTTTGGATAGGATGATCCCTTCGGGCGTCGTGACGTACACCTTCTCCTCCTGATCCTCAAGCAACCGTTCCTTCCGACGGCGAGCGAACTCGATTTGATCGAAGATTCTTGGCTTGAGCAGGAAGACATCAACTTTGAACATGGACTGCAAATGTATGACGTTGAACGATGACCGTCGTCTGATGGCGTCTCGGATCATCTCGCCATCTACATAGAACTCGTCTTGCAGGTCTGCCACCAGAGGCACAACGTGGTCAAGTCTGATTTCGGCCACCATGTCAGCATCGTAAGTCATTCTGGGAACACCGTGAACGCTGCTGGCAAAGGAGCCAACGACCATGTAGGGGATGTCGAGCGTATCCAGCGTCTCGACCACACGCAGCAGGACATCATACGGAGAAGTCATCGTCATTTCTTCCCCTCCGGAACTGGCCCATAGACCTTACGGGCCAGCTCATCTCCCAGGAACATGCGCGCCAATCTCTTGCAGATTTCCTCCTCGTCGGCGTTGGGATGGCGACGGCGAATGCCCGCCCGCCCCATGGAGACAGCGGTCAGATAGAGCTGGTTCACGATATCCATCTTTTTCCAGGCCGGAGCCTGGCTCAGCAGCCGAACGTAGACCGCTTCCGCTTCGGGATGGGTGTCATCGAACAGTTTCATGAGCCGCCACGCCCCAATCTGTATAACCTCGTCAGCGCCACCTCGTCGCGGTAGGCGACGAGCTGGCGGGCGGTCTCCGCTTCGACCCAGCCCAGAGCGGCGGCCAAACGCTCCGCCACAGCCCGCGCCACGTCCAGTCCGTGACCCGCCGCCGCGTAGATGAGTGGGATGCGCCGCACCAACACATCAGGCAGAGTTACGGCCATCTCTTCAGCCAGCGCGTGATCTACCTCTGCCCAGAGGTAGGGCAGGCCCGGCACGATGGGCTCGCCCAGCGCCAACTCGTCGGTGATGCGCTGGAGAAGGGCACAGTAGCGACTGCCGTAGCGGCCAACAAGATGGTCAACCACCTCCGGTGAACAGGTCGTCTTCGTGTTATGTCCACCTGTGTCCACCAGCCGCCGCAGTTCGGTCAGCGGCATTGGATCCAGCGGTATCTCATCGGTGGTGCACTCTTGGAAGCCGCCGACGCCGCAGCAAGCGGCCAGTCGGGCCACCACCCGATCCACGATCTGCTCCGCCATGTGACGGTAGGTAGTCAGTTTGCCTCCGGTGATGGAAATGAGACCTGTGTCGCTCTCGGAGATCTCGTGCTCGCGGGAGACGTCGTAGGCACCCTCCGCCGCCGCGTCGCCGATGAGAGGGCGCACGCCCGCCCAGGTGCTGATGATGTCATCTGTTGTCAGACGAGCCTTGGGGAAGGCCAGGTTGGTTGCCTCCAGCAAGTACTCGACGTCCTCGGCGGTAGCGTAGGGGTGATCCAGGCTGCCATCGTAGTCCGTCTCCGTAGTGCCGATGTAGGCCAGATGGCCCCAGGGCACCAGGAAGAGCAAACGCTCATCCCGTGGCGAGGTGAAGACGATGGCATGGCGGTTGGCGAAGCGCTGACGATCCACGACGATATGGATGCCCTTGGTCGGACTCAGCCGCTCTGCGTGCGGCTCGTCCATTCCCATCAACTCATCGGCCCAAACGCCGGTGGCGTTGACCACCACGCGGGCAACGATGCGCATCTCCTCGTCCGTCAACTCATCGCGAGCGGTTACGCCACTGATCTGTCCCCCATCATCGCGCAGAAAGCCAGTCACGCGGACATGGTTGGCGACCAGGGCACCAGCACGGTGTGCTGCCTGCGCCGTGGCCAGAGTCAGTCGTGCGTCGTCCACATGCGCATCGTAATACTCAGCCGCGCCCAGCAGGCCCTCGGCGGCCACGCTCGGCTCTGCCTCCAACGTCTCCCCCTTGTCCAGCATGCGGTGGATGTGAATGTTGCGAAAGAACGCCAGAGCGTCATACATCCACATGCCTGCACGGATTACGAAACGACGATCCTTACCCCCCTTGTAGAGCGGATATAGGAAGGGCAGTGGCTTGACCAGGTGCGGGGCGATGCGCAGCAGCGTGCGCCGCTCGCGGCTCGATTCGTAAACCATGCCGATCTGCAAATGGGCCAGGTAGCGCAGGCCACCGTGGATGAGTCGGGCGGAGCGGCCACTGGTACCACTGCCGAAGTCCACCTTCTCCAACAGGCCGACACGCAGGCCACGCAATGCAGCGTCCCAGGCGATGCCCGTGCCCGTCACACCGCCGCCGATGACCAGCAGGTCCAGCGGCTCGGTGGCGAGGCGAGCGAGATTCTGTGCTCGGGTGCGGTGAGAGAAAGTGTTCATGGCAAACCAAGGGTCTGACAGAGCTGAGGGGTTTGAAGGGGGACCCATCAGCCGCCTCTCAGTTCCCTCAGACCCTCCAGCCTCTGTCACTCCTCCAGAAGTTTTCCAGGGTTCATCACCCCGTGCGGGTCGAAGGTCCGTTTCAACGCTCGCAGCGCGGCCAGACCCAGAGGGCCGTGCTCCCGTTCCAGCCAGGGCCGATGGTCGTGCCCCACGCCGTGATGGTGGCTCAGCGTCCCGCCGTGCTGCATGATGGCCTCGGTCGCCTTGCGCTTGATGAACTCCCACTGAGCGATCTCTCGCCCCTCCACCTGCTTCGCCAGGAAAGTGTAGTAGAGCGAGGCACCATCGGAATAGGCATGGGAGACGTGGCACATGACCAGTGGCTTCACTCCTTCGGCCTCGATGGCTTCAGCAATGGCCTGACCCACCGCGTCGTAAAGCGGCAGCAGGTTGTCCCAGGTCGTGGCCGTCTCCAGCGTGTCCACCAGCACGCCGCGGTCCAGCAGGATGTCCCGCAGGTAGGGCAAAGCGAAGCGCTCACTGTACCAGGCTTCCCCAGGGCTGCGCCCCAGGTGAAAGGCCCCCTGTGCGGCACAGACAGTCAGTGCCGCATCCATGTCCTCAGGCACGCTCTGTTCATCCCCCTCGCAGCCCAAGATCATGATGCAGGCACCGCGCAGAGCGACGCCCCGCCGCTTCATCAGGCGTTTTCCGATGGCCTGCGTCAACCGAGCAGTGCGGCCGCGGCTGGGCGGGCTCATGGCCAAATAGGCGCGGGTCTCGGTGATGTCCGAGAGGCGAGCCATGGCCGGTGGCCGATCACCTTGCATCATAGTTCGGATGGCAGCCACTCCGTCAGCGTAGGAACGGAAGAGCAATCCGCGATAGTCGCGTGCCGCGGGCAACGGGCGCAGCCGCATCGTGGCCTGGGTGATCACCCCGAAAGCCCCTTCGGAACCGATGAGCATATCTTTGATGCTCGGCCCCGCTGCCGATGCGGGCACGTGTCGCGTCTCAAGCGTCCCCTGCGGCGTCACCATCCGCAGCCACTCCACCATCTCTTCGATCTTACCATAGCGCAGCGATTGCTGCCCAGCGGCGCGGGTGGCAATCCAACCGCCCAGCGAGCTGAATTCGAAGGATTGAGGAAAATGGCCCAGCGTGAGCCCCTCATGGTTCAATGCGTTCTCTAGTGCCGGCCCCAAGATGCCAGCTTGCACAGTGGCTGTGTGCGATACGGTATCCACAGACATCACTTGGTTGAGCCGCGCCAGGTTGAGGCTGATCGTCGGCTGCTCGCCCAGCGCTGTTAGACCGCCGGTGACGCTGGAGCCGCCGCCGTAGGGGACGATGGCCCAGTTTCGTCGCACGGCCAGTGCCACCAGCGCCGCTACTTTCTCCTCGCCTTCCGGCCAAGCAACCACATCGGGGGCACGTTCGAGCTGTCCCAGCCGCAGCCGCATCAGATCGGGGTAGCTCTTGCCTACAGCGTGCGTCACCCGCGCTCTATGCTCCGCCGATAGATGCTCCGCGCCGATGATGGCCGACAGCGCGTGCAGATCGTCGGCCGAGAGGCGGGAAGCAGGCAGCGTGATGCGTTCCAGTTCTGCTTGCGGGCCGCGCCCCTCGCCCGTCAGCCTCAGTTCATCGGTCAGGAAAGGGTAAAAACCGGGACGCTCACTCAGATCGTAGGTCTGATCGAGCGTGCCCCAGCCCCACCAGCGTCGGTTGCTATTCAGCGGAGGACTCCTCAAATGCTGCTCCCAAGCGGCTGCAGGTCTGATCGAGCATCTCGGGCACCATACGAACCCCGGCCAGAATGGTCATGAAGTTGGTGTCCCCTTCCCAGCGAGGGACAACGTGAATGTGCACGTGGTCGTCCACCCCTGCTCCCGCCGCTTTGCCCAGGTTCGCGCCGATGTTGAAGCCATGCGGGTTCATGGTTTCCCGCAGCGCGGCCATTCCCTTGTTCACCAACTGCATCAGTTCCGACAGCGTCTTCTCGTCCAAGTCTTCCAGGCTGGCGACGTGTTCATAAGGCACAACCATGAGATGGCCGTTGTTGTACGGATAGCGATTGAGGACGACGAATGCTCGCTGCCCGCGATGTAGTATGTGGCAGGAGCGGTCGTCTCCTGCTTCAAGCATGTCGCAGAAGATGCATTGCCCCGATTTCTCGCTCAGGATATACTCCATTCGCCAGGGTGTCCAAAGACGTTCCATGCTCACTCCAATCTGGTCAGCCGATGAAGCCAATGAAGCCAATGAAGCCAATGAAGCTGATCGAAGCACAGTGAGATTTCATCACGAATGCCTCGAGCCGAAATCGTCGACATTTCCCGCTTCCCTGAAGAGAAGCACTTGGCCCAATACATGGGACTGACTTGGGAGAAACGGTCCAGCGGCAGCCTTGTCTCACAGAACACTCGACTGACCAAGGTGGGCAACAAGTATCTGCGCTACTACTTCATCTTGGGCGCAGACAAACTCCGGCTGTACCACTTGGAGTACAAAGCCTACTACTGGCGCAAGTACAGCGAAGTCTCTAAGTATCAACACAAACGTGCCCTCGTACTCACAGCTCGCAAACTCGTGCGTCTGGTGCATGCCCTGCTCACGAAGAATGTCCCTTACGTGAGGCCTCGGAACCCGAACCCTTCACTCCTCCAGGCCCAACCAATCCACTGGCTGTCCCCGTTTCTTGATTGGGAAACGGCTGAGCACGACTGCCTGGTCATGCAGCAGCACGCGGTCGCCCGGCGACAGATCCTCTCTGGCCTTCTCCGACCGCGGCCGCCTGGGCAGGTTGAAGATGCCGATGCGCGTGCCCGGTCTGTTGTAGCGCTTGTCCACGTAGGCCAGGCCCAGCAGGTACCCTTCGCTGTCAAGGCTGCAACTGGTGATGTAGCCGATGACCTGGCCTCGCCTGTCGGTCACTGGGTCACCAGTCTTTGGCACTCGCACGCCCTTCTCTCGCATACGGAAGCGAATGACCGCCTTGCCGGTGTTGTATCCCTTCTCCACCAATGCCTGGCGGCCGATGAAATAAGGTTTGTGCAACTTGACGTAAGACCCAAAACCAGCCTCGACAGGGTTGATGCTGAACGGCCCGGCCAGCTCGTGGCCATAGAGGGGCAGCCCGGCCTCAGTGCGAGTGCTGTCCCGTGCGCCCAACGCCGTGGGCTGCACGCCCAGGTCATCGCCAGCATCGAGGATCGCATTCCACAGCGTCACCGCCTGCCCTGGGTGCACGAACAGCTCATAGCCCACGTCCTCGCCGGTGTAACCGGTGCGCGCCACGATCAGATCGAGGCCGGAGAAACGGCCTTCCATCAAGGAAGTGCGGGCCAGCCGTCCCAGCGCGGCAGCGGTCGCCGCGTCGCCGGCCAAACGCTGCAAGACTTGCAGAGAGGCTGGCCCCTGCAGCGCCAGGTCCACCCGCTGCCGGTCGCCGGCGGCGGGGTCCTTCAGATCACGCAGGATGGCTCGGCCCTCCGGCTCCACCAGCCGCTGGCGGTCGAGGAGCACGTCGCCGTCGTTCACACTGCTGAGCCAGGCCCAGTCCTTGTCCGCGTTGACGGCATTGACGACCATCAGGTAGAGATCCGGAGCACGGCGGTAGACCATGAGATCATCAATCACGTTGCCGTCAGGATCGAGCAGGTAGGTGTAGAAGGACTGGCCGGGATCGAACCAGCGCACGTAGTTGGTGAGCACCAGATCGAGGAAGCTGGTGGCGTGCGGCCCGGCAATCTCGAAGACGCCCATGTGGGCTACGTCAAACAGCCCCGCCGCCTGGCGCACGGCCCGATGCTCCTCGCTCACCGAAGTGTACCAGACTGGCATCTCCCAGCCGGCGAAGGGGATGATCTTGCGGGTGAGCTGGCGATGCACCTCGTAGAGCGGCGTGCGCTTGACCGGCGCATCTTCGGGCTCCTGCCAGCGGAACTCCGGCCGCTCATCGTGCGGTGCCAACTCGCTCAGGCTCTTTTGCCCCACGAAGTAGGGTTTCGACAGGCGGAACAGCTCAGGAAGCGCCCTGCACAGCGCCTTCGCGTCCGAGCTATCCCCACCCAGCGGAGCGTCCTCCCCATCCTCGCCAATGATGCCGTTCAGAAGCTCCTCGACTGCAGCATCCAGCTCATCCCTCGTCCCCCATTCCTCGTTCCCCGTTCCTCGTTCCTCCGCCAGATCCACCACCACCGCTGGCCCTTCCACCTTGGCGAAGATGTCATCGGGATCGAAGAGGACATAACCATCGGCCAGGCCGCGTAGCCAGGCCTTGACCCGTTCCGCCTGGGCGTTGTGCACGGCCAGAACGAAGCGATCACGCCCCCGCTTGTCGGGCGCCAGTTTCTGCACGAAACCGTCGTCCAAAAGCTTTCCCGCCCGATCCAGCAGCAGCGTGCGCTGGTGCTGGCCGGGGCTCAGGCTGGCTATGTCGTTGGTGGTAATCTGCTGCAGGAAAGGCAGGGCCCGCCAGCCGCTGATGGCCAGCACGCGTCGCCCCTCGCCGTCGCCGGGGTTTTCGGGCATGATGAAGTAGTGCGGGTAGCCGCTGTCCATTGAGGAGGTCTCGGCGGGAGTGGCGGCGGTGAGCGCGGCCACCTTGCGCTTGACCTCCTCCAGCACATCCAGGTCAATCTTGCCCCGCGGCAGCGTGCCGATGAGCCCCTCGTAGGTGAAGGGCTCGATGTTGGCAACTACCTGGGCGATGCAGTCGGCAATGATGTCCATTTCCGCCGGGCCCATGCCCCGCTGGGTGACCCAAGGAGTACCTAGCCGCACACCGCGAGCCGTGGCCGTGGCCTCGTCGCCAGGGACAGTGTTCTTGTTGGCCACGATGCCGCACAGCTCAAGGATGCGCACCACGATCTCGCCCAGCAGCGGGAAGCCGTGCCTGCCGGCCAGGTTGCGCAGGTCGAGCATGAGCAGGTGCGTGTCGCTGCCGCCGTAGACAAACTCCAGCCCCCGCTTCTGCAAGCTCTCAGCCAGCGATTGGGCGTTCTCTACGATGCGGTGCTGCAGGCGGCGGAAGGGTTCGCTGCGGGCGATGTGGAAGGCCACGGCCATGGCGGCGAATTTGTTGGTGTGCGGGCCGCCCTGCGCGCCGGGGAAGACGGCGGCGTCAATCATCTCCGCCTTCTCGGCATCGGTGGTCAGGATCACCGCCCCGCGGGGGCCGCAGATGGTCTTGTGGGTAGTGAAAGTGACCACGTCAGCGATGCCGATGGGATTGGGGTGAACACCGCCGGCCACCAGGCCCGCCGTATGGGCGACGTCAGCCATCAGATATGCGCCCACGGCGTCGGCAATCTGGCGGAACTTCTCCCAGTCGGGCGCCCAAGGATAGGAGGTGTAGCCAGCGATGATGATGCGGGGCCGGTGCTCCAGCGCCAGTTGCTTGATCTGATCGTAGTTCAGCCGCTCCGTGCGGTTGTCTACGCCATAGGAGACGACACGATAGCGCCGACCGGAGATGTTAAACTCACTGCCGTGGGTCAGGTGGCCGCCCTGGAAGAGGTCCATGCCCATCAGCGTGTCGCCCGGCTCCAGCAAGGCATCGTAGACGGCCAGGTTCGCCGCCGCACCCGAAAGGGGTTGCACGTTGACGAAGATCCGCTCCGCGGGCACCTTGTCGTTGGCGAAGAGCGCCGCGCAGCGCCGTTGGGCCAGCGTTTCCACAAAATGCACGTAGTCCGCCCCCTTGTAGAAGCGGCGGTCAGCGTAGCGACGATAGTAGGCAAGCTGATGGTCGAGGTCCAGGAGCAACCCCTCGTCGTCCTGGCACATGCGGGTGGGCGGGTAGCCCTCGGCGTAGATGTTGTTGAAGACGGAGCCCAGCGCCTGGCGCACGGGCAGCGGGCAGAAGGATTCCGAGGGGATGAGGATGATGCGGCGCGCCTGTCGCTCTTCCTCCAGTCGGATGATGTGGCCGATGTCGGGATCCACATCTGCGACGTTGGCTCCCCAGACGAGCTCGTGATAGACTTTGTCGGGCATAATCGTCAGCCTCTCTGGGTGTGGGGACCACACCCCTGCCAAGTGCCAAAAAGGGGCCGGCAGCGCGAAACCGTCCGGTCCCTGTCTCTGTCCTTTCACCTGAGAGATTGCCCCGCGCCGCGGTGACGCAGCCTCAGGTTGTCCCTTCGGTGCTAGATTGGTCTGCTTGGTCGCCTGGTCATTTGGTCAGTTAGTTCGGCCACGTGACCACGTGACCATCAGACTACTTGACAACCCGACTAATTGACAATCTAACCACCTGACTACTCTCGGTTCGTGCAAAATCTCAAGCACTTTCTCGAATTACGACCACTATATGTAGTAGGTGATCACCCTGACTGTCTAACTGTCACAACGGGCATCCACCAGTCGCCGAGACCCTACTACATCTTGTTGGATTGCGTCAATTCGGCCCATATCTGGTAGGTGCCTGTTGCTCCCTCCTGGGCTATGTGATGAGTAGACAGTCAGGGAGGTGATCACTTGAGAGATACTAGATATGGACTGTTCTTGTGAGCGATCCTTCTACCTGCTCTGTCGGTAGTGAGGCTAGTTTGCAAGGCATCCCTAGGTATTGTGCCTGAGTGTCCACCAACCACTATATCTGGGCATAATTCACGAAACTGCATCAGTGGTTTACACGAAACAAGAGGACTACGCGACCATCAGACCAAAAAGTCTCTCCAGAGTGCTGTCCCAGCGCGATCCCCTTTGCCTGAGAGATTAGCTGCAGAGTTCGGCTACTCTGCCAGCGTGCCCCTTCGGCGACTACCAAGGCTACAGGGAGTTGTTGGGAGGCTCTAACCAGTTGCCAGGCGGTCTCCTGACCGCCGTCCCCACCGGATGCCAGCGCCGGTCGGGAGACCGGCGCGAACACGGTGGGGAACCGCCTGTACGTCGCCTGTGGCCTGGGTGGTTCTCTCTCGCACTGCTCATCCAGCACGATATACGATTGTGGCGGCAGTTTATCACACTTGTCGTGCTTTGTCAACGTGTCATCTCACGGGGGTGCATTTCCTATTGGTGCAAATGACCCACCGTGGTAGAATAGGCATACAGACCACG
>CBDURC010000042.1:0-15913 GCA_965369635.1 uncultured Anaerolineales bacterium
TACTTCCTGACCACAGCGCGATAGGCCTGTGGCCGACGGCACTGGATATGCTGCCGCTCCTCGCGGCAACGGCGTACGTCGTCCAGGTTGATCCTGGCCACGGCGTAGCCTTCGATGGGTTCGTCCAGAAAGGTGTATAGGCTGCCGCCGGGGCCGACGACCATGGACTCGCCGCCGAAGGTGTAGCTGGGCTCCTCACCGACGCGGTTGGCAGCGGCGACGAAGACGGAGTTCTCGGAGGCGCGGGCGACACAGTAGGCCCGCCATTCCTCCAGTTGCTCCTGTTCCCAGCTAGCACAGACGCAGAGGAGCTGTGCGCCCTCCAGCGTCAGACAGCGGGCCGCTTCGGGGAAGGCCAAGTCCCAGCCGATGAGCAAGCCGATCTGGCCGAAAGCCGTCTCGAAGACGGGGAAACGGTAGCCGGGGCGAAAGGCCAGCCGCTCTTCCCCTTTGAGATGCACCTTGCGATAGTCGCCCAGCAACTCTCCGTCGGGGCCGATGAGCACGGCCGCGTCGTAGAGGATGCTTTCCACCCGTTCCTTGACCACCATGCCAAAGGCCAGATAGACGTTGAAGTCGGCAGCGTCCTTGGCCAGCAGGTTGACGACATGTCCGGGAAGCCTCTCCGCCATGTCCGTGAAGCGCAGACCGCATTCGTAGCCGGAGGTGACCAACTCCGGAAAGACTATGAGGTCCACAGGCTGTTCCTGACAGATGCGCTCGATGTAGTCGGACATACGGCGCAGGTTCTCCTCCTGCTGGGCGATCTGCGGGGCCATCTGCACCAAAGCAATGGTTATCTCACTCATGAATCTGCTCCTTCAACATGATAAGCGCCTGAGGACTGAGTCGTCGCATACTGAACAGACAATATGACGAAGGACGAATGACCAAAGACGAAAACGAATCCGTCGTTCGTCCTTCGTCTTTCGTCGGGGACATCACGTCTCAACCTGCAAAAGCACACGCAGTTCGGCGAAATCTGGACCTTCCCATCGGAAACGCACCAGGTCAATGTCGCCCCGGTGATCGAACTCGATCCCTTCTTCTTCCAGGAACTGCTGCTGCAACTGGGCGCTGTGCGTCTCACAGGAGGTAGTGATGCGGCCTCCGACGCCGATCACCCGCTGCCAGGGCACGACCCGCGCCTGTTCATCAGAGAGTGAATGCAAAGCCCAACCCACGGTACGGGCGGCCTGCGGATGTCCCAGTAGCGTGGCAATCTGACCGTAGGTGGCCACCTTGCCTGGCGGAACGAGACACACCAGCCGGTAGACCTTGTCGAAGAAACCTCCGCTCACGGCCGACCTCCGCGCCGCAACGTCTGCTGGCGATGAAGGTGGCGCGCCAGTTCCTGCCCCCGCTGCCAATCCTCGGGCGTGTTGACATTGAAAAAGGAGAGGCGTTGGGGATCGAAGAGGTCCACTTCGTGCTCCTCCAGGTAGCGCACCCACAGCCTGGGAAGGAAGCTGATCATCTTGAACTGGCCGCTATTGAGGGACTGCTCGATAGCCGGCAGGCAGCGCTCCACCCGATAGAGAGCGTGTAACGGTTCCGGGAGACCACCGATGCGGGGCATTACAACATCGTGAGCCTTTCCCGCCACAATCATGAAGCGAAGCAACCGCAAATCAAGGAAGGGCATGTCACAGGCCACCGCCAGCGCCGTAGGGTGGCGTGCGGCCCGCAGGCCAGCATGCAGACCGACGAGGGCCCCATGATCGGGGTAGATGTCCGTCGCTAGCCGCGCACCGAACTGGGCATAGGCGGCTGTGTCCTTAGCCACGATGATGACATCATCGCTCAGCCACTGCAGCCGCTCCAGCACCCGTTCGATGATCGGCTGTCCCTCGAACTCCAGAAGCGCCTTGTCCGTGCCTAAACGCCGGCTCTTGCCGCCCGCCAGGATGATGGCGCTGACCAGACGCATCGTGGCTCGCTCGCTACAAGGGGAAGAAGCCAAGGCCTACGGTGCCGGGACCGGTGTGCACGCCCAGCGCCATCGAGAGCTCGGTGACGTAGCTCTCCTGGCAATCGAACTTGGGCTCCACGAGGCGGCGCAGCTTCTCCACTTCCTCCAGAGCAATCGCATGCACGTAGCCAATCTTGATCCGTGCACCCAGACCGACTTTGTCGGCCATGATGTCAACCATCTTGCGGTACGCCTGGCGACGGCTGCGGGCCTGGCCCAGAGGGGTGATCACTCCCTTCTCCATGCCGATGAGCGGCTTGATGTTGAGGAGCGTGCCCACCATGTGGGTGGCGCGGCCGATACGCCCGCCCATGTAGAGGTAGCGCAGCGTGTCGGCCGTCTGGATCATGGTGCTCTTGCGGGCCACTTCTCGGGCTGTCTCAGCTACCTTCTCCAGGCTGGCACCTGCCAGCGCAGCCCTGGCAGCCTCGATGGCCGACCAGCCATGACACACGGCGACCTGCAGCGTGTCGATCACCTCGATACGCAAGTCGGGCAGTTCGCTGGCGGCTATCTCCTTGGCCACTGTGGCTGCTTGATAAGCGCCGCTGCCGACAGAGGTCATGCACACGGTGACGATCTCCCGCGCCCGCTCGGCTAGGCGGCGGAAGGCCGTCAGGTAGTCCCCCGGGCCCGGGGTGGCCGATTTCGGCAGTTCCTTGGCCGTGGGCATCCAGCCGAAGAACTCCTCCCGCGTCATGTCCACCAGGTCACGGATGATCTCCTTGCCCCGGTGGATGTAGTAGGACACGACCTCGATGTTGAGTTGCTCGATCAGATCGTCTGGGATGCTGGCGCAGCTATCGGTCAGCACGGCAACCGGTGATGTCATTTCCTTTCCATCTCCTTCCTGATAGCCTCACTCAGTCTCCTTCCTCACCTCACAAGGTCTCAATCATAGCACACTCTGGTGTGGTGTCAAATCGTAGCGAGTCCACGCTGGATAGAACGCGCAGAGGCGGAACCGCCATGCGCCGGGCCGTTCCGCCTCTGCGGTCTACATCACTTGGGACACGGACGAACGCGGAAGGTCACGGATCAAACTACTACCTATCCGTGTTCATCCGCGTTCGTCCGCGTCCGGTTACCAATCGCCGAACAACTCGTCCGCTGCTTCCTTGGCGGTCAGTCGCTCTTGCCCCCCCTTGCCCAGCGACCGATAGAACTCCGCATCGTAACCTCGCGTGCGCAGCACGATGGGCATGGGCACGGCGTGGCCCATGATCAAGATCTGTTGGCGGGTGTCCAGGCTCTCCAACATGCCGCGCATGGCTGCCCGATTGGCCACGCCCGTCAGCACGGCGTCAATGTCCCGCTCCTCCGTCAGCTTGCCGGTGACCCGCGTGCCAAGCTGCGACATCACCTCGGGATCAATTCCACTGGGACGCTGGTCAATGACCATCAGCGTCACGTGGTACTTGCGCATCTCGCGGGCAATCTGCCCGAAGATGGTCTGGCGGGAGACGGTGGGGTTGAGGAACTTGTGCGCCTCCTCCAGGGTGATCATCAGGGTGCGCGGCCGGTCCTTGGCATCCTGAGTCTGCTCGTAGCGCGCCACCTTCTCTTGATAAAGCTGCCGCACCCGCCGCGTGACGATGTTGGCCACCAGCATATGGTCCAGAGCGCGGTCATGCCGCCCGAAGTGCAGAATGATGTGCTTGCCCTTGTCCAACGCGGCCACCATCTCATCAATAGCGTTGAAGAGAGCTTCCTCCACCACGTAGGGCCGGCGCCCCACGTCCCGCAGCTTGCGCTGCAGCGCCTCGGTGGCCCCCTGGTGGGCCATCCTCTCCTGGCAGAACAGGGCGATGTCCGCGGAGTCCATGGCCAGCAGCCTTTGGAGCCAGTTCTCGCCGTAGCTGTCGCGCAGCAGGCCCACCGTGGCCCGAGAAGTGGGGGTCAAATCCAGCTCATCACCTAGCAGCAGCACGTCCTCCGGTTCGATCTGGTTGAGACCAATGCGGAGCACCACATCCACGTTGCGGCCCTGGCGGCTGGCCGCCCGCTCGTCCAGGGAGTAGATGAGCACCTGCGGGCCGAAGAGGTGGCGCAGCCCCTTGACCCACTGCCCATCTTCCGACTGGCGGCCAAAGGCGTACTCGTCGTGCATGTCGAAGATGAGGTTGACGCCCACCTTGCGGTCAATGATGCCGCAGAGCAACAGCCGGGCCAGGAAGGACTTGCCCGTGCCCGACTGGCCGAAGATGCCATTGGAGCGTTCCATCAACCGCGGCATGTTGAGGCAAATGGGGATGTCCATGGTCAGCGGCGTGCCCATGGCGAAGTGGGTCTTGTCCTCCTCGCCGAAGACGATGCGGAAATCGCCGTGGGTGGCCTGGCGCAGGGTGGCGAGGTGCATGGGGATGGTGCGCACCGGTTCCGGCTTGGCCAGGATGTCCATCATCTCGCCTTCCTGCGGCTTCTCGATCGCCAGCATGGGCTTGACCTGCACGGTGGCGTAGGTGCTGGTGCCGGCCAGGGCCCGACGAATGAAAGGCGAGGCATCCCGCGGCGGATCGGCCAGCAGCCGCTTGTCGGTGGCCCGAAGCTGGATGTCGGAGATGAGGCTGAAGTAGAGGTACTCCTCGCCCTCGACGATGACGAAATCGCCGATGCGGATCTGCTCCGAGGAGCAACTGGGATCCAGCCGTACGGTCAGGAAAGCGCTAAAGGCGCCGTCGGTGACCACGCCGAGACGTTGAGATGCCATGGGTTATTCCTGTCTTTCCAGTGCTGCGATTGCGATCTGACAGCATCGTTTGCTCAAATGGCCGCCGAAAAAGCCTGCTTGACAGCATTATCTACCTGCGGTACAATCACCGCAAGATGCGTAACCAACCCTCAGGTGATAGTCGCATGTCCCCATCGTCCTCATCAGCGAAACGAGAAGTGTTGGCCGCCACGCGGGATAGCCTGCCCATCTGGGTGGGCGTGACGCCTTTTGGCCTGGTGTTCGGGCTGCTGAGCCAACAGACGGAGTTGGGTGTCTTCGGCACGCTGGCCATGTCCGCTTTCGTCTTCGCCGGCTCAGCTCAATTCATCGCTCTGGGGTTGCTGCAGGCTGGCACCGCCTACCCGCTCATCGTGCTCACCACGCTGGTGGTCAATCTGCGCCACTTGCTCTACGGCGCATCGCTGGCCCCGCACATTCAGCGGCTACGCCCCACCTGGCAGAGATTCCTCGCCTTCGGCCTCACCGACGAGTCGTACGCGTTGACCGTCACTCGCTCTGCCCGTTCGGACGCAAGCGGCAGCGGCCACTGGTACTTCCTGGCCGCCAACGCCAACATGTTCGTCTGCTGGCAACTGAGCACCGCGCTGGGCATCCTGCTGAGCGGATGGGTGGGCGATCCCGCCGCGCTGGGACTGGACTTCGCTCTCTACGCCACCTTCATCGGCCTGCTGATCCCTCACGTGCGCGACCGCGCCGCTGTGGTGACTATGCTCGTTGCCGGAGTCGTGGCGCTGCTGGCCCGCGACCTGCCTGGCAAGCTGGGCCTCCTGCTGGCCGCGCTGCTGGCGGCGAGTGCGGGCTTGCTCTGGGATCGGCTGGCTGTAGAGGCGAACCCTCGCGGTCGCCCCTCTGGGAATAAGGAGACGAGCCAATGACGTCGCTGCCGCTCGTCGGCCTCATCGCCGCCATGGCGCTGGTCACCTACGCCACCCGCTACACGATGATCGCATTGCTGGGCCGGTTGACGCTGCCGGATTGGGCACTCCGCTGGCTGGAGTTCGTCCCTGTGGCTGCGTTCACCGCCATCATCGTGCCCGCAACCCTCGCCCGCCAGGGCCACGTTGACCTCTCCTTCAGCAACAACTATGCCTGGGCGGCGCTGATCTGCGCTCTGGTCGCCTGGCGCACGCGGCACACGCTGGCGACCATCGTCGCCGGATTGGCCGCCTTCTGGCTACTGCGTTGGCTAGGCGGATAACTCCCCCCTATTGCGGCTCAATCGCCTGCAGCAGGCCCATCAAGCGATCGTACTCCCCCTTGAGCAGCGCGGCCACCTCGCGGGCGGCAGCGGCGAGCCACTCCCCGTCGTCACCGCGAGCCGCGTAGGTCTCCCTGATGTGGGCAGCCAGAAGCTGCTCTGTAGGGAGTTCCACCGCGGCATCCAGCAGCAACCGGAAGTAGGCGCGCCGCTGGCTGAAGCGCGCCACCTCATCGGAATCGCAGCCACAGATGGAGAAATGCAATGGCGGCGGCTGTGGCGGCAAGTGCTGGTGCACCCGCCCATCGGGGCCAACGTAGCCTACCAGCAGCGCCCGGAACTCCGTGCGCAGCGTCTTCTGCAACTGCGGATGCTCGGCGTAGATCGCCGCATCGTGTACGTGTTCAGTACTCCGGCGCACGACGCGACGGCCCGGATCGAGTCCTGTCGTGGTGCCGAAGCTGACCACCCCATACACTGTGCGGTGGCCCTTTTCCAGGTCCACCTTGACCAGACTGCCCAGCGCGGGCGGCTGGTGCAGCGTGAAGCTCACCGCCGTAAGGCTGCTGCTGCTCGTCGCCACGATCTCGCCAATGCGTTCCATCTTCCCTCCATGGGCCTGAATGGTCAGCGGAACAGCGGAACAAGCGGAATGCCCCCCTACCTTTCCGCTCTTTCCGCTTCTCCGCTGACTTCCATCATTCATCTACCACCAAGACACAAAGCACCAAGGTTACAGAACTACTGGCCTGTGTCTTCGTGTCTTGGTGGTTGATCTGGGCGCTTGAGCTACACGCCGCGTTCTCGTTTGCTGCGGTCCTTGGCCGAGCGGATGTAGACGATGCCCCGCGCGGCCAGGGCCTCCTCCACCATCTGTTCCACCAGACGCCGCTCGCCGGTGGTAATGACCGCCTGCTCGTGCGCTTCCATCAGGGCAGGCGGATAGCCACGTCCGCGGCGACATTGGTCAGCCACCGCTGCGTGCAGGAGGCCGCGCATCGTGGCATCTTGCATCACCCACTGCGGCGCCTCCAGACGGGCGATCTCCTCGCCAGTGTGCAAGTAGAAAAACTGCACCCGCTGCTCGCCGTAGCGGTCGAGAATGCTCGAGGTGCTGTCGAAGACAGCGCTGCGCTGACCAGGCTGCAGGTGGCGCAGGAAGAGCGGTTGGTCTCGGATGTCGGCCAGCGCCCGGCAAAGGGCACGCTCCTCGTCGCTGGCCCCCACGCACTGCCCGCAATGCTTCGGATCCTTCCCGCAGACCAGCAACCGCAGAGTGTTGGCTACGTCTTGTGCACCCGTATAGCTGATGTAGCTGGCCACGGGAATGCCCGCCCCCTCGAAACGCTCCAGGCAATCCAATATCTGTGGCAGGAAGTGACGCACCACTGCGTCCTCCTCGTTTTGCAGGGCCCAGAAGATGAGTGAGCCATCCCGCAGCGCCAACACCGGCCCGTCGGCGGGGGCCTCCCGGGCCGCCGCCCACAGTGCCTGCAATTCCTCCCAGGCCATGCGCAACCCCAGGCGGGCGCCTTCCACGGGGATGCGGCGGCCTTCGGCAGTGATGTAGATGCTCTCCGCGTCCGAACAGAACATGCTACGGGCCCAGAGACGCGCGTCGGGCTGCTGGCCATAAGTGAGGCGAGCCAGCCCCACGTTGAGCACGAAGAAGCGCAGCGGGCTGTGGCGGTCAGGCGCGATGGTGGAGCCGTCGGAGGCCACGACGGTGAAGCCAGCGGTGGGCAGCGGTGGCGCCGGATGAGTTGCACTGATCTCTTCCACAGGCTTGGCGACCAGCCAGGGGATGCGGTCGCGCTGCTCCCGTTCCCGCAGCACTTGCCGGAGATGAGCGGAATCGGCGGTACGCAGCAGCTCGCAGGCAGCGTTCATGTGATCGGCTAGCGCTTCTGTATGCGCCTGAGCGATCATCTGAGCGATCTGCGGCTGAATGGTGACTAGATCAAGTGGCATAGGTTGATTCCAACTTCCGGTCAGTAGATTATACCTCACGTGGAGCCGCGTGGCAAGCGAGGTTGACAAAAACGGCTAGTTGTCGTAAAATAGGGCAGGCGTTTGCGACGTTTCTCGTATTCTAGCGATGACGTGCCGTGCTGAGAGGAGACGGCTGCAGCTTTGATTCGCGTCCTTCACTTCGCTGACCTGCACTTGGGCGTCGAGAACTATGGGCGGCTGGAGCCAGCCACGGGACTGTCCAGCCGCGTGACGGACTTCCTCTGCGCCTTCGATGCCCTGGTGGACTATGCGCTGACCGAGGATGTTGACTTGGTCCTGTTCGCCGGCGATGCTTTCAGGACCCGCACGCCGTCCCCCACCTATCAGCGGGAGTTCGCCGCCCGCATCCACCGCCTGGCAGTGGAGGCCGGCATCCCCACTTTCTTGCTGGTGGGCAATCATGACCTGCCGCACGCTGCCGGCCGCGCCCATAGCATCGAGATCTTCCAGACGCTGGAGGTGCAGAACGTCCACGTGGCCCGCAAGCCGGCGGTCGTGCGCATTGAGACCCGCCACGGGCCACTGCAGATCGTCGCCCTGCCCTGGATCGTGCGCAGTGCCATTCTGGCCAGGGAAGCGTACAAGGGCTGCAACCTGGAAGAGATCCACGAGCTGATGCTGAGACGGCTGGAGGAACTGCTGCTAACCGGAGAGGAGAGCCTGGTCAGCCAGCTTGACCCGGACCTGCTGACCATCCTCGCCGCGCACGGTACGGTGCAGGGCGCCATCTACGGCTCCGAGCGCAGCGTGATGCTGGGCAGTGACCTCATCCTGCCGCCGAGCCTGGTGCAGCACACCGCCTTCGACTACGTCGCGCTGGGACACATCCATAAGCATCAATCCGTCGGCAAGCAGCCGCCAGCGGTCTACGCGGGCAGCTTGGAGCGCATTGACTTCGGCGAGGAGAAGGAAGCCAAGGGGTTCGTCGTCGTGGAACTGGAACGGGGGCGGGCCGCCTGGCGCTTCGTGTCGCTGCCAGCCCGGCCTTTCGTCACCATCCGCGTTGAGGCTATGCTCCCCGATCCCACGGCTCAGGTGCTGGCAGCCATCGAGGAGCACGACATCGCCGATGCCGTAGTGCGGCTGCAGATCAAGTTAGCGGCCACAGCGGAACCACTGCTAGACGAGAGGACGATTCGCAAAGCGCTCGCCCCGGCCTTCTACGTGGCAGCGGTTGCCAAGGAAGTGGAACGGCCCACACGGCTGCGCTTGGGTCGCCAAGAGACCATTGAGACGTTGACGCCGCGGGAGCTGCTGACGCGCTATTTCCAGGCCAAGCAAGTTCCGGCGGAGCGAGCGGACGTGCTGTTGCACTACGCCGACGAGCTACTCGCCCAAACAGGCGAGAAGGGAGGATGAGCATGATCTCGTTGCAGACAAACGTGGGTCAACTGAGCGCAACTGGAGGCGTATGTCAGTCCTGGGCACCCAATGCGCGGGCAGTGGAACCGACCGTGTCTGACAGGCTGGGGCAGCGTAAGGGCAATCTCTACGTCCTGACGGAGCTACTGGGCAGCCAACCATCGCCTCAAGTACTCTACCGCCAGATAGTGAACGTCATCCAGCGTGTCTACTACGAAGCACCAAGCAGCGTCACTGCGGCCCTGCAATCGGCGATTGTCGAGGCGCACCTCCTGTTGCAGGAAGCGGGTGTCACAGGCGGCGTAAGCTGCGTGGTGCTCCGGGATGCTGAGATCTACATCGCCCAGGTAGTCCCCGCGTTGGTCGTGGTCGCTCATCCCACCATCGTGCAGCTATTCCCCGCCTCGCCGATGGCATTCGAGAACCCGCTGGGCGGCAGGACGCGGCCCGAGATCGGGCTGTTCCACTCCCCCGTAGAGATCCCTACCGCCATCTTGTTGGCCAACAGCCGCTGGCTGTCCCGGGTCGAGCCCAGGATGCTGGCAGGGGCAATGACTGCCTCCAGCGTCTCAGGTATACTCGACGTTCTAAGGGAATTCGCGGGACGCGCCAGCCTGTCGGCGATGGTGGTCGGACTGGGCATGCCCGCCGACGCTCCTGAGGTCCGAGACGGACGGGAGGTGGAGGCATGGGTTGAAGAAGTCAGGGGCGAAGTTGAAGAAGAGGACGTCTACCAAACCGAGAGAGACTGGGAGGAGTCACCTGGCGAGCGAGCGGAGTCTGCCCGCTCAGTCGGTGACATGGCCCGCGACGCAGGGAGGGGCATAGCAACGATTGGTTCTCGGCTGGCCGATAGCGCCAAGACTCTGGGAGAGCGGATGCTGCCGGACGCAGAGGCAAAGATGCGGAAGCGTGCGCGCCCCAGGGAACGGCCCGAAAGGAAGCGCTCCCGTTGGCCAGTGATCGTCGCCGTAGCCATGCCCCTGCTAGTAGCACTCGTGGCTGCGGCGCTCTGGTGGCAGCGAGGATGGGAAAGAGATCAGCAATTCACGAGCATGCTGCAAGGTGCGAGGGCGGCCCTGGATGGCACAGTCGGCATGGAGGACGAGGCGCTGGCTCGTGGTCAGCTTCGTGACGCCGAAGGACGAATCACCGAGGCGTTGCTGATAAGGCCCGGCGATCCCGACGCAGAGAGCCTGCGGCAGGAGATACAGAGGGAACTGGACCGCGTCAATCACGTGGTGACCCTGCCCATGCTGATGCCGCTGCAACAGTACTCGGGCATGGGACGAGATCTTGGCGGCGTGCTGCTCAGCGGGCGCAACGTCTTCGTGCTCGACCGGGGAAAGGATGAGGTCTACCAATACCAACTGGACCCAGATTTGCACGACGTGGTTGAGCCGGTGGGAGAAGGACCCGTGATCCGGAAAGGGCAACAGGCAGGCCAGGCAGTGGTGAGCGAGCTGGCGGACATGAGCTGGCTTACGGCTGTGGGGAACCAGGACAAGAGCGGCCTGCTGGTGCTGGATCAGGCTGGGGGGCTGTTCCTCAGTGACGCTACGGGCATGTGGCAGCCCATCCACTTGCCCCTGCAACTGCCCAAAGATTGGCGATATCCACAGTCGGCCGAAACCTATCAGGGCAACTTCTACGTGCTCGAGCCTACTCTGCACCAGATCTTCCGCTACGTGCCAAGCGGCGGAGGCTACGGCGAATCCCCCACGGGCTACTTCGAAGACAATGCACTGATCAACCTGGGAGGCGTCGTGGACATGGCCATCAGCAGCGAGCTGTGTGGCGGCCACGTCTACCTCCTGTACCGCAACGGCATACTGACCAAGTACACCTGGGGCTCGCCAGAGCCTTTCGAGGCGGATGTCCTCGACCAGCGGCTGCAAGATACTCCCGCCTTCTTCTCCAGCGCTGATGAGTGTCACCTGTACGTGGCCGATGCAGGCAACAACCGCATCGTCGAATTCGATGCCAACGGCATATTCCAGCACCAATACCGCCTGGCCGAAGGGGACACTCTGCGGTCCGTGCGCAGCCTCTTCGTGGACGAGGCCGACGGCGCTTTCTACATCCTCACCGACGATGCGCTGTACCGCACCCCCATTCCCCGGTAGCAGCCTTGGCACCTGAGCGTATTCGGAGGAGAGGCGAGGGGAGGAAAGAAAGAGGAAATGGCAGTACGGATTGTCACTGACACAAGCTGCGATCTACCCCCGGATCTTGAGAGGGAGATCAGGGAGATTGGCGTCATCATCGTGCCCTTCACCTTCCGTTTCGGGCTCGAGGAGTGCCAGGACAAGTCGATCTCTATGGAGGAATTCCTGGCCAGGGCCGAAGCGAACTGGCCGACGACCTCGGTGCCTTCGACGGGAGAGTTTGTGCAAGCCTTTCGTGAAATCGTGGAGGCTGGCGATGACGTCGTCTGCATCACGATTACGGGCAGACACAGCGCAACCTATTCCGCGGCCGTCACGGCCAGCCAGCAGTTTGCTCCGGGACAGGTCACCGTGGTAGATTCGAGGTCGCTGTCCGTAGGCCAAGGGTTGTTGGTGCTTGCCGCCGCCCGCGCCGCCCGCGGGGGGAAGAGCTCTGAAGGCGTTGTGGAAGCCGTCGACGAGCTGCGTAGACGCCTCCGCCTGTTCATCACCCTGGACACTGTGGAGTACCTGGTCCGAGGAGGCAGGGCCAGCAGGCTCAGCGGAGTCATGGCCGCATTGTTGAGGATCAGACCGATTCTTACCCTCATAGATGGCGAATTGACGCTCCTCGACCGGCCGCGAGGCAGAAAGGCGGCCAAGCAGAAGATGATGGATCTGGCGAAGGGCTGTTTCCCGGCCGAGACTGTCGGGGTCGCTCACATCGCCCGTGAGGAGGAGGCCAAAGCACTCGTCTCGGACTTCTCTCTGCAAACCGGTTACCCTGAAGAAGAAATTCTCCTGACCGAGACGGGCATGATCCTGGCTACCCACGGCGGACCGGGAACTCTAGGAATAGTGGTGGTTTCGAAGTAAGGAAACGTAGGCATGCAGGGAATCCTTGTCTGGCCCGAAGGTGCGGCCGCAGCAGTCATCTTCTGACAAGATCAAGAGAACTGCTGCCAGATCAGAGCTTCACCTTTCGCCATTGCACGCGGCACTTCTCCGCCTTCATGATGGCCACGATTTGGCGCACCGTCTCGTCGAGTTGGTTCTCGCGATTGACCACCACGTAGTCGAATTCCACGATGCGTTCCATCTCTTCTCGCGCCAGAGCGATCCGCCGTCGCAGCTTACTGGCCGATTCGGTGCGGCGGCGCTCGAGCCGCTTCACCAACTCATCCTCCGAGGCAGCGGTCAGAAAAACGGTGATCACTCCCGGCACTAGGCCGCGCACCGTGGCGCCCCCCTGCACGTCCACGCGCATGAGCACATCCTGGCCACTGGCCAACGCCTGACGCACCTGTGCCTTGGGCACCCCCTTGTGCTCGCCGTAGACCATGGCGTGCTCCAGCAATTCGCCGTTCTCTAGCATCGCCTCGAACTCTGCCTCGGAGTGGAAGAAGTAATCCACACCGTGCACTTCGTTGGGCCGACGGGGCCGAGTGGTGGCCGTGACCACGAAGTGAAAGGGATGACCCAATTCCTTCATACGCTGTACCACTGTGTCTTTCCCCACGCCCGAAGGGCCGGAGACGAGCACCAGCAGCGGGTGCGGTTCGCTTACCCATTGGTACCATTGCCTCATGTCACTCTCGGCCATCGCATCACCTGACCTGGGATACAGTAGCTCGAGTGGAACCGGGAACCCGGAACCCCGAACTCAGAACTCGAACCGCCCGGCTGCTACTTGCCCTGGGCGGTGATTGCCAGTATAATCCCCCACACTCAAAGTGCGAAGAGAGAGCCATATGCCCATCTACGAGTATTACTGCCACGAATGCCGACGGCGCGTCAGTCTGCTTTGGCGGAGCTACGCTGACCTGGAGACCAAACAGGCTGCATGTCCGCGCTGCGGCGGAAGCCATCTCACCCGCGTCATCTCTCGCGTGGCTATCGTACGCTCCGAAGAAAGCCACTTGGATGACCTGGCCGACCCCAGTATGCTGGACGGACTGGACGAGAATGATCCCCAATCTCTGGCCCGCTGGATGCGCAAGATGAGCCAGGAGATGGGTGAGGACCTGGGCGATGAATTCGACGAGGTCATTAGCCGCCTGGAATCAGGCCAAAGCCCCGAGGAAATCGAGGAATCGATGCCCGACCTGGGCCCAGGCATGGACATGGGCGGCGAAAACTTCGGGGTGATGTAGAGGCTAGCATCTTTCCCACTGTACCACGTTCAGCACCAACGACGTGGCACCGCCCACCTCCACCTCCACTGGGGTACTTGCCAGTAGCTCTCCCGGTTCCATCAAGGGGGGCAACGGGCTGATGTAGCGAGTGCGCGTGCGGCAGCACTCACTGATAATCCGCAGCACATCATCCACCTTGTCATCCTCGGTGCCGATGAGCAAGGTCGCGTTCCCCTCGCGCAGGAATCCGCCCGTCGTGCTGATGACCGTGGCCTGAAAGCCCCGTCTTATCAGCGCCTCCAGCAACCCCCTCGAGTCCTCGTGGTTGACGATGCTCAAGATCAGCTTCATCGATCCTTCCTCCTCTCTGTTCCCATAGCACCGATGAGCACCTCTATCCGCTCCTTGATGGCTGCCTGGATGTCGGCGATGGGTTGGAAAGCATCCACCGACAGCCAGCGATTCGGTTCGCTGGCGGCCATCTCCAGGTAGCCCTCTCGCACTCGCTGGTGGAATGCCAGCGCCTGCGCCTCCAAGCGATTCCATTCCTGGGGCAACTTGCGCTGCAACCCCTTCTCGATAGCAATGTCGAGGTAGATGGTCAGATCGGGCACCAGCCCGCCGGTGGCAAAGGCAGTGATGGCGCGCAGGGTGTCCAGATCCAGCCCCCGTCCATAGCCCTGATAGGCCAGTGTGGAATCGGCGTAGCGATCGCAGAGCACGATGGTGCCGCCCTGCAGATGAGGGCGAATCACCTGGGCCACGATCTGCGCCCGCGCCGCAGAGAAAAGCAGGATCTCCGCCTCTGGGTGCATCTCCGTGTGCGTAGGGTCGAGCAGGATGCCCCGGATCGCTTCGCTGATGGCCGTGCCACCAGGCTCGCGCGTGGCCAGCACGTCTTTTCCCCGCTCGCGCAGCCACTCGGCCAGCAACTTGAGCTGCGTGGTCTTCCCGCTTCCCTCGGGGCCTTCGAAGGTGATGAACAGACTCACGCTGGACTCTCTCCTGTGTTCATTGTCGCTTCCGGGCAAGGAGACAGTCTGAGACAAGGGGACAGATTGTCGTCACTTTGACCGGCAAGTTCGGATGACCAATGAGCTTACGCCAAGCCTATTAGCCCAACAGCGGCGGTGTGCGGGCGTGCAGGCCGTGCAGTTTGGCCCAGCCTAGAAGCAGGCCAGTGTACAGAGGGTTCAGCGGCACCATGCCCGTGGGCTTCACGCCCGTCAGCCGCGCCAGATAGGTGGTGATGGCCCGCAGATCGTTGTGCTCGTTGATGGTGTAGACACGCCGGTACCGATAGCGGTTCCTGACCAGCTCTTCCGCCTCGGCCACAGCGCAGGGGCCGACGATGAGGATGTCGCCCTGCAGCCGCTCCAGTTCCTCCAGCGACAGTCCCTTGCCGAAGACGACGCTGAACCCGCCGTGGCCACCATAGTCGCTGCCCAGCATCTCCAGCACGCACTCGGTGTTGCCCCGGCATCCTTCGATGCAGGCCCGTTCCTGCCCCTGTACGATGGTCACGTCGGGAGGAAAACGACGCAGCAGCGTGTGCGAGTACCGAGTCTGGAAGCGGTTGAGGTCACCCATCACCTCGATGTCCGCCAGGTCAGCGCAGCCCAGCCCCGCTGCCGCCGCCAAGCGCAGATGCTCCACCTCCTGCAGCTCGTACCCCAGCAGGCGAGCCCCCACCGCGTCCACGGCCACGGTGTCCCGTCCACCGAAAAGCACGTTCAACTGCACCCGGCAATCGTCCAGGTGAGCCGTGGTGGGGAAATGCCCGTGAACCGTCGCCGTCAGCCCCTCGATGAGGGTGAAGTCGGGCTGGATGAGGCGATAGATGCGGGTCAGACGCTCATGCAGGCCGAAGTGGTGATCTGCCATGCGGTCGCGCTGCACCAGCAGCCCCATCTGGTTCTTCACCCCCAAGGTGACCGTGGTCATGGAATGGGTCTTGAGCTTGGGGAAAGACAGGTAGCGGTTGTCTCCCTTGTGAGCGATCAGTTCGTCATGCAGCAGGCGGGGGATTTCCACCGGCTCCGCCTCACCCGGCAGCGTGATGCGCACCGTGCGCCCCTCGTCCAGGTACACCGGTCTGGCCCCGTAGCGGCGGCAGATGCGGTCGTAGCCGGTGACATTGAACACCAGCCGCGTGAAGTTGCCATGGGTGCAGTTTTCCATGACGAAAAGGCGCCGGTAGCCATGCTGACGCAGATAGGCCAGCAGTGCCGCCAGCGCCTGGGGCGCGGTGTGCGTGTACGGCGCGAAGTGAATTCCGTTGGGTTTGATGAACAGCTTGCCCTGACGGGGGAACAGCGCTGTCACGCCACCGAAAGCGGTGAAGATATCGTC
>CBDURC010000043.1:0-15870 GCA_965369635.1 uncultured Anaerolineales bacterium
GCGAGTATGCCATCTGGTTCAGCAGCCAGCAGCTTCGGTCCCGGCGAGCAAACAGGCAGCGTGGCTTCATGCCAACTGTGCCCGCCATCGTCGCTGAAGAACAAACCGCCATGCGTCGGAATGTAGAGTCGCTGTGAGTCCTGAGGATCGAGCATGAGGCCGGTGAGGATGCTGCCAGGCGACTGCTCATACTCCAGCGCCTGGATCTCCTGCCAGGTGGCACCGTTGTCGTCGCTGCGATAGACGAAACTGCGGGGGTACTTGGTGGTCTCAACGGCGCCCACGTAGAGTGTGGCACTGTCAGCGCTGCGGCGGATGGCCAGGACCTTGATCTGCCGGTACGGAGGCGCCAACTCCACCTTCTGCCAGATCGCGCCGTCATCGCTGGAGCGGAAAAGCCCTTGGGGGCGCGTGAACCCCTCGCCTTCTCCCACCAACCCCGCGTAGAGCTGCGCCGAGAACGAATCGTAGGCGAGCGCCGTGATATCGCCGTAGGGGAGACCGTTGCCTGCCGGCCGCCACGTTTTCCCGCCATCGGCCGAATAGTAGATGGCTTGAGCGCTCCGGAACTGCCACGCCGAGAGCCGCTGGGAGTGGTCGGCGCCTCGGATGGTCTGCGCCGCCGCCACAGCCCAGAGGCGGTCCGGATGGCGCGTGTCCAGAGTCAGGTGAGTGATCGTGCCGGGCGGGCCGTTCAGTGGACGCCATGTTGGTTCCCGGGGAGGGGGGTCCGCACGCACAGGTGCAGCCAGTGCCAGTGCGCACACGAGGCTTACAAAACCAAGCATCGCCAGCCCTGACCACCTGCCAATATGCATAGGGGGCGCGAACCGATGGCCTACGACGGCCCGCTCACCGCCCCCTCTCTTCAGCTTGCGATGGGGACTCACTGCTCGACCGTCACCTGTACTTGACACGGCGGGTCAATCCAGTTGCCTGTGTGGTCCACCACCTTCAACTGTAATGTGTACACGCCAGGCGCTAGACCGGTGACATTCCACGTCCCCAACGCGCCGTCGTGCACCGGCGCATCGCCCTGCATGATGAAGTTCCAGGCTGTGGGACTGGGGCCGACGCCGAACTCCAGCTTGTAGTAGTTGAAGCCCTCTGAGTAGGCCGAGCCGGTCACCTGGACTGCGCCCTGCAGCACGGCGTTCACGCCCGGCGAGGTCAGGCCAGAGCGAGGATCGGGGCAGATAGCCGGTTGCACTGTCGGCAGCAGTTCAAGTGTGGGCGATTCCATCGGCCGAATGGTTGGGCGGGGCCGCGGTGTGGGCGTAATGGTGGGCGTTGGCGTGGGCGGTTCAGGGGTTGGCGTCGGCGTGGGCAACAGCAGCCCTGCCGAGGGAGTGAGCGCTTTGATTTCCTCTTCTATGGTTAGCGTAGGCACAACCTCCACCAGGTAGTTGCTGATGTAGTAGATCAAACCCATCACCGCCAGCAAGACGAAGGCGATGCCGAAGATGCTGCGGACTCTGCCCAGCGCGGCCTCCCGCTCCAGAGTGTACATAGCCTGCCTCCGCTCGCGCCGCAGAAGAAAGGCTTCCCTGAGATACCAGAGAGCGATCATACCACACAGGGCGTAGATCCAGGGCGCATAGTCCGCGACCAGACGGACCACTACACTCATGGTTGTTCCCTCGCCAATTCGGCCAGGATGCCGCGCAGGAGCTCCGTCAGGCGCGGTACAAGCAGGCGGCCAGCCTCCAGCACTTCCTGATGACTGGCTTCGCCTTCTGCGTCGGCCTCAGCGATGGCCACGTTGCTGATGCCCGAGACGCCTAGCACTCGCATGCCTCCGTGCCGCGCTACGATGGCCTCGGGCACAGTGGACATGCCCACGGCATCGGCGCCGATAAGACGCAAGAAGCGAATGTCAGCCGGCGTTTCGAACGTTGGGCCTGCCAGGCAGATGTAGACTCCCTGCCGCAAAGGGATATCGAGAGCAGTGGCCACGCGCAGGGCCAGCCGGCGCAGACCCAGATCGTACGTCTTGGACATATCTGGGAAACGGGGGCCCAGCTCCGGATCGTTGGGGCCACGCAGCGGGTTGAGCCCTGCCATGCCGATGAGGTTGATGTGGTCGGTGATCAGCATCAGGTCGCCAGCCCGGAACTCCGGGTTGAGACCGCCAGCGGCATTGGTCAGGATCAGCGTGTGCACGCCCAGGGCGTGCATGACTCGCACAGGGAAGGTGATCCGCTGCATGGAATAGCCTTCGTAGTAGTGCGCCCGGCCTTGCATCACGATCACCGTCACTCCCGCCAGTTGCCCCAGGATCAGACGGCCCACATGCCCTTCAACCGTGGCAGCCGAGAAGTGGGGGATCTCCTCGTAGGGGATGACGTCGGCCTGGGCCACCTCCTCCGCCAGCGGGTTGAGCCCCGAGCCCAGCACCAGTCCCACAGCAGGACGAAACGCGCTGCGGGCGCGGATGCACGCGACAGCTTCCTCGAATTCCGAAGGACCGAATATGTCGAGCATCGAGCTGTTTACTCCATTGTCCCTTTGGCCCGTGGGTGTGCCTCGTCGTACACCTCCCGCAACCCCTCTTTGGAGACATGGGTGTAGACCTGAGTCGTGGCCAGGCTGGCATGTCCTAGCAGGTGCTGTACGTTGCGCAGGTTGGCGCCACGGTTTAGCATGTGGGTGGCAAAGGAGTGACGCAACGTATGCGGCGTGATGAGCTCGCTGAGACCGGCCCGCTCCGCATACTGCTTGACGATAAGCCAGAGCCCCTGCCGGGTCAGGCGCCGGCCCCGGGGATTCAGAAACAGCGCCCGTTCTTCATCATCGCGCAGGAACCCAGGCCGTCCCTTCTCCAGGTAGAGCCGCAAGGCTTTCACCGCTCGCGAGTGGATGGGCATCAGCCGTTCCTTAGCCCCCTTGCCATAGCAGCGGACGGTGCCGGTGTCCATATCCACGCTTCCCAGGTCCAGCGAGATGAGCTCGGTCACCCTCATGCCCGTGGCGTAGAGGAGCTCCAGAAGCGCCCGATCGCGCAAGGCCTTGGGAGATTCTCCCTCAGGCGTGGTCAGCAGCCGCTCAATGTCCTCAGGGGAGACCGGCCGCGGCAGCCGCTTCTTTACCCGCGGGGAATCCAGCGTCGCTGTGGGATCATCGGCCAGGAAACCGGTCTGAAACAGGAAGTGGAAGAACGACTTGAGTGCGGCTATCTTGCGGGCCACAGTGGACGAGGCGTATTCGCGCTCCCTGAGATGGAGAATGTGGCCAATGATGATGTCCCTGTCTATCTTTCTCCAGTCCGGGGCCTCTTCCATCTGACGCTCTTGCACCAGATACCGGACAAGCTGCACAAGATCGTTGCGGTAAGCAACGATGGTGTTGTTGGAGTAGCCCTTCTCCACCAGCAGGTAATCCAGAAACTCTTGTACCTTAACTTCGATCATAACATATCCTCCTTGTCACAGTCACACTCGCGAGACGCGATACACAGCGAAAACCGCCTCTGCATGGTTCTGTCCAAGAACTCAACACTGTGGGCACGATCTTCCCCTCGAAACACATTATACCATAGCTTTTCATAAGCACAAAACCGCCAATACGACAGTCGAGCCGCTGCGCCGTCACCACTCCCCAGGTTCTAGCAGCGGGTCCATGCTTACCACTTGACCGCCCCGCAGATAGACTCTCGTTACTCTAGGGAGGATGCCCGTCGTCACCTCGTAGTTGATGGTCTCCGCCCAACCTGCCACTTCGTCAGCGGTGATCTCCGCTTCCCCCTGCCGCCCAAAGAGCACCACTTCATCATCTTGCCGCACGGTCTTGCCGCAGCCGGGGACATCGCTCACATCCACCACGAACTGGTCCATGCACACGCGGCCGGCGATAGGCGCCCGGCGACCGTGGATGAGCACCGAGCCTCGGTTGGACAGCAAACGATGGTAGCCGTCGCCGTAGCCAGCGGGCACCAGCGCCACCGGCGTCGCCTGTGTGGTGGTATAGGTTCGCCCGTAGCTGACGCTGGAACCCGCAGGCAGTGTGCGCACGCGGGCCACGCGGCTCTTGAGGCTCATGACCGGACGCAGCGAGACAGTTGGCTCCACTTCAACCGAGGGACGCAAACCGTAGAGGGCGATGCCACAGCGCACACCGTCCAGAGCCATCTCCGGCAAGTCCATCGTGGCGGCGGAGTTGGCGACGTGGCGCAGAGGAATAGAGAGTCCGGCATCATCCAGCCGCGCCAGCAACCGGCGGTAGATGTCGAACTGGCAGCGGGCATAGGTTTTGTCCGCAGCGTCGGCCACAGAGAAGTGAGTGTAGAAGCCCTCCAATTGCAGACCAGGGAGTTGCACCAGGGCCTGGGCGAAGGGCAGCACCTCCTCCGGCAGCAGTCCAAAGCGGCCCATGCCCGTGTCCGCCTTGATGTGCACAGGGAGCCGCTGGCCCCGCGCCACGGCTGCGGCGCTGAGTGCTTCCGCCTGCGGCCACGTGTTCACCGTAGGAATGAGTCGCCAGCGGACGATGGTCTCCGCTTCAGACGGCAAGGTGTAGCCCATGAGCAGAATGGGAGCTTCGATGCCGGCGCGGCGCAACTGCACGCCCTCCAGCGTGCGCACCACCGCCAGCCGGCTGGCGGCAGCCTCCAAGACGGCGCAGGCCACCGCCACCGCCCCGTGGCCGTAAGCGTTGGCCTTGACCACAGCGATAAGCTCGGCTTGATCGCCGCCCCGCCGCTTCAGCTCCCGTGCGTTGTGCGCCAGGGCATCCAGATCGATTTCCGCCCAGGTCACGGTGTGGTCAACGATCACCTGCGAGCCCCCGAAATCCCAAGCCCAAAGCTCAAAATCCCAACGGAAGCCAGAAACCCCATTGGGATCTTGATTTGAAGTTTGGGGTTTGAAGTTTGAAGTTCGTACGCCTATCCGCCCAGGTACGCTTTCTGTACGTCGGGGTTGTTCATCAACTCTTCCGCACTGCCCTCCAGAGCGATGGTCCCCGTCTCCAGGACGTAGCCACGGCTGGCGAAGCGCAAAGCCATGCGGGCATTCTGCTCCACCAGCAAGATAGTGGTGCCTTCTTCGTTGATCTCCTTCAGCACGCGGAACAGTTCCTGCATCAGAACGGGAGCCAGGCCCATGGAAGGCTCGTCGAGGAGCATGAACTTTCCCCCCGTCATCAGGGCCCGGGCGACAGCCAACATCTGCTGTTCCCCTCCACTCAACGTCTCCCCTCGCTGATGCTCCCTCTCCTCAAGACGGGGAAAAAGGCGAAACACCCGCTCAAAGTTTCTCCCCAACTCCTCGGCATCGGTACAGGCATAAGCCGCTATCTTGAGGTTCTCCAGCACGGTGAGATTGCCAAAGATGCGTCTTCCCTCAGGAACGAGTGTAATGCCCAGTTTGGTCACCACGTGATGAGGGGCGTACTGCAAGAGGTCTTTGCCCTCGAAGGTAATGCTCCCTCCTGCAACACGTCCGCCTAACTCCGCCACATCGGGGATCAAGCGGGAGATGGTCAGCAAAGTGGTAGACTTGCCGGCGCCGTTAGCTCCGATAAGGGTGACGATTTCCCCCTCATCCACATCGAAAGAGATGCCATGCAGCGCTTCAATGTTGCCATAGGCTACCTTGAGATCTCGAACCGAGAGCAACATCACTCCACCTCCTTCCCCAGATAGGCCTCGATTACCCTAGGGTTGGCCTGGATTTCGGCGGGGGTGCCTGCGGCGATCCTTTCGCCGAAGTCAATCACCTGAATGCGCTCACAGAGGTTCATGATCACCTGCATCTGATGCTCGATGATCCAGACTGTCAACTTGAACTCCTGGCGTAACCAGCGGATCATCTCCAGCAACTGGTCTATCTCGCCGGGATTCATGCCTGCGGCGGGTTCATCCAACAGGAGAACCTGTGGCTCAACCGCCAGAGCGCGAGCGATCTCCACTCTTCTCTGCTCTCCGTAGGGTAGGTTCTTGGCTAACTCGTGAGCAGAGGAAGCGATGCCGAGAACGTCCAATAACTCCATGGCCCGCTTCTCGATATCCGCTTCTTCTTTCTGACATTTTCCGGTGCGCAGAACTGAATCGGTCACCCCATATCCTATCTTGGAATAGCGGGCGATCTTGATATTATCCAGCACCGTCATCTGGTTCCACAACCGGATGTTCTGGAAAGTTCTGGCAATGCCGGTGGCGGTCACCTGGTGAGGCCGGAAGCCAACCAGATCGGTGCCATTGAAGCGAATCTCTCCCTCTGTCGGCTTGTAGACACCGCAGACCAGGTTGAAGATAGTCGTTTTTCCCGCACCATTGGGCCCGATCAGTCCGACCAGCTCTCCCCCCTCCAGGTTGAGGGCAAAGTCGTACACAGCTCGCAGGCCGCCAAAGAAGTGAGTCAGGCCGCTAATCTGAAGCAGGGACATAGCCCTTCACCTCCTTTTCGGGTTGCAAGAGCGCGCGCAACCTGGGAAAGACGTCGGTCAACTCCCTGCTGCCCATGATCCCCTGGGGACGGACAAGCATCATTACAATGAGAAGCAAAGGAATGAGCACCCACTTGAACACCCCCAGAGGCCGCAGGAACTCCAGCATCAGGGTGAAGATGATGGCACTGATGATCGAACCGCTGATGGAACCCATCCCACCGAGGTAGACCATCACCATGACCTGGGTGGAGCGGAGAATGGTGAACATCAACGGGTTGATGTATCCTCCAGGCCAGTGGGCAAACAAACCGCCGGCAACCCCGGCCAGGCCGCACGAGAGCATAAAGGCCATCACTTTGACGCGACGGGTATTCACCCCCATGATCTCGGCAGCGATCTCGTCCTCACGGATGGCTACCACTCCCTTGCCGAGAGTGGAGGAGACGAAGTTGCGGATGATGAAGATGGTGACGATCATGCCCACAAAGGTCCAGATGAGGAGCCAGGGCGCATCCAGGACGTCTCCCATGGCGTTCATCACTCGCTTCATGCCCACGAAGCCCCGAGGGCCACCAATGGTCTCTATGTTCTCGATGGCACTCTTGACGATCATGTTGACGGCCAGGGTGATGATAGCCAGGTAGTCTCCTCGCGTACGGAAGGAAGGGATGGCAACCAATAGACCGGACAAGGCTGCCGCGATGCCGCCAATGATGAGGACGAGGGGAAACAGGGGAAAGGCCCAGCCAATGGGCAAGACGGGCTGTCCAAACACTTTGTCTTCGGCGAACAACCACACCGATATAAGGCCCGACACGTAGGCCCCCACGGCCATGAACGCGGCGTGCCCAACTGAGAACTCTCCCATGTAGCCATTCACCAGGTTCAGGCTGACGGTCAGGATGATGTTGATGCCGATATAGAACAGGACCAACTGGACGTAGGAATCAAGAACACCCAACCAGGAGCCTCCTATGACCAACACGAAAAGGCCAATGATGATCAGGAGTAGAGAATGTCTTTTCATCGTGTCTATCCCCTACACTTTCTGTCTTCTGGCCACACCGAAAATGCCAGTTGGCCTGAGGGTTAGGATCAGGAGCAGGATGGTGAAAGCGATGAGATCACGGTAGGTGGAGGAGAGCCACTCGAAGCCAGGAACCTGACCCAGGGCCACGACGAAGATCTCAATGAACCCCAGGAGGAATCCACCTAGCATAGCCCCCCTGATCTCCCCGATCCCCCCCACTACGGCACAAATGAAGGCTTTCCAACCAATGAGGATGCCCATGTCGAAGCTGATCACCTCGTAGGCGGAGCCAAACATGATACCAGCCAGCGCGGCCAACGACGATCCCAGAACAAAGGTGGAGGTGATGACCCGATTCACCGGTATGCCCATCAGAGGCACAGCTACTTGGTCATAGGACGTGGCCCGCATGGCCATCCCCATCTTGGTACGGCGTACGATCAGCTCCAGGCCGATCATCACCAGAATGGATAGCACGATGACGATGATCTTGACATTGGTAAAGAAAACCCCGCCGACGCTGTAGATCTGCTTGGGGATCAACTGGGGAAAGCCTCGATCGGCGGCGCCAAAGGCGGCCAGGTTCAGGTACTCGAGGAGAATGCCCACCATCAAGGCGGTGATGACCACATACAGTCGGTTGGCTCCCCGTTCCCGCAGGGGCCGGTAGGCCGCCCGTTCGATGCCCACACCCAGCGCGGCCGTCAAAACCATGGAGCCTATGATGGTTAACACCAGGATGAGCCACGCGGGCACGGCGAAAGGCAGATGGACACCGTACTGCCCCAGCAGGAAGGTAGCGATGAAGAACCCAACGTAGGCACCGACCATGAAGATATCGCCGTGGGCGAAGTTGATGAGCAGGAGCACACCATAGACCATAGTGTAACCCAGGGCGATCAAGGCGTAGAAGCTGCCCCACTGCAAGGCATTGAGCAGGTGCTGAAGGAAGATGCTAAATGTCACCCGTTGGCCTCCTATTTAGTCGGATGGTCTGATGGTCGGGTGGTCACTTGGGTTGAGTAGCCGCTTGGGCTGAGTAGCGAAGCGTATCGAAGCCAGGCGTATCGAAACCAATGGTCAGACCAAGGACTAACTGACCATCTGACCAAAGACTATCTGACCATTCAGAAGGGGCGGGCTAAGGACTGCTCCCCAGCCCGCCATCTACTTGACTCGAAACTCGAAGCTCCAGACTCGAAACTCACATGGCTACGGACAGGCCTGATCGTGGAACTTGAACTTGCCATCCTCGATCTTGACGATGACCGCACACTTGATGGGATCACCCTCCGGAGTGAAGGTCATCTTGCCGGTGATGCCGTCGAAGTCCTTGATCTTGCCCAGTTCGTTCTTCACTGCCTCGCGGTCGTCCTCCAGCTTGCCGGTCAACTTGCCTGCGTTCTGGACGGCCTGCAGCAAGATCCCGAAAGCGTCCCAGGTCAGGGCGGCCACGTCACCGGGGGTCTCGCCATACTTGGCCTCGTACTCGTCAATGAAGACCTTGGTGGCGCCCACGGCTCCTTCGGCCGCGTAATGGGTGCTGAAGTACATCCCCTCGCAGGCATCGCCGCACAGCTCCAGCGTCTTCGGGTCACCCCAGCTATCGCTGCCCACGATGACCTGCGTCAGCCCCAACTCCTGGGCCTGCTTGACGATCAGCGGCACCTCGTTGTAGTACTGCGGCGTGAACAGCATCTCGGCGCCCGAGGCCTTGATCTTGGTCAACTGGGCGCTGAAGTCCGTGTCGCCGGTGGTGAAGCTGTCGTAGGCCACCACCGAGCCAGCGCCGTGAATAGCCTCCCAGGCGTCGCGGAAGTTCTCAGCCAGCCCCTTGGGATAGTCATTGGCCACGTCGTAGAGAACAGCGGCCTTGGTGAAGCCGAATTCGTCGGTGGCGAAGTTGGCCACCACCGGCCCCTGGAAGGGGTCGAGGAAGCAGGCGCGGAAGACCCACGGCCTGTCCAGGGTCGTGTTGGGGTTGGTGGACCAGGGGCTGATCATTGGTGTCTTGTTCTCGTTCGCCACCTCGCCGGTGGGCACAGCCTGCTTGCTGGACTGCGGCCCGACGATGGCCAGCACCTTGTCCTGCGTGATCAGCTTGGTAGCTGCGGCAGTAGCCGACTCGGCCAACGACTCGTTGTCGGCCACGATGACGTTGAGCTTGTACTTCTTGCCGCCGACCTCCAGGCCGCCCGCATCGTTGATCTCCTTGGCCTTCATCTCCGCCGCACGCTGCGATTGCGTGCCCACGTAGGCAATGTCACCCGTCATGGGGACATCGAGGCCGATTTTGATCTCTGTTGGTGTCGCGGGTGCACAGCCAGGCAAAAGCGTGGCCAGAAGGACCAGAACCAGAAGCGCGCTCGATATTTTCTTGAACATTGTTCCTCCTATCTGTGTCTATGATGGGACTCAAACCCATGGCGGGCCTGCACAGTGAGAAACCAGCTCGCCAATGATCACTGCGTAGGCCCATGACCGAAAAACGACAAGGTTCTGATGCGCTCTATCACCCCCTTTCGGTAGCAGCAGGCTCAACACCTGCTTCGGATCATGCGGGAAGTCCACCGAGGATACAACAGCTTCATCGGGCGACATAGTCTCCGAATTATGTGCTTGACCATTTGTTCTGCGTCCAAATGTGCTTTGGAAACGGCTGTACGTCACGTGAAAGGCTTCATTTGCAGGGCAATCGCCCAGAAGGGGTTTTCGGGAATGCGTTCCCCGAAGATTGCCCAAAACAGGGCTCAAGTTGAGCGAGTTCTTCACTGAAACGCCAATCTTACCCCTTCAGTGGGAGAAAATTGCCAAGATGCGATTGCCCTACTTCGTTCGACCATTCAGTGAGGTGGATAGAGACGGAATAGAGGGTCACAACAGTAGAACATGCGTGCAAGCACATAATTCGCTACTATGTCGCACGGCGGGCTGAAACATGACTGCACAAAGTATAGCACAACCAGCCTGGGGACGCAAAAAGCGCAGGGGGAGCGTTGCACATTGGGGACAAGCTCTCCCAGGGTTTCAACGGGCCAGTTGAGCAGGCACCCCCGACGTATCTGGGCGATGGGTAGCTTGTCTACCGCGTAGCCAGCTAACTCCAACGGGCACTTGCCACCAATGCGTCGCTCGGGAGGCCGCTCCTTGTCTTTCTTGTTGTCTGTGGCGAAGGGGGTAAACCGATAGACGAGCTCCCACTCGGCAGAATTCGCGTGCCAGTTTGGACAACGTCAAAGCTATCGAGGCGGTTCTTGAGATTTGCGTCGTGTTTTGAGGGTGTCTTTACCAGTTTCATCCGTCGTCAGAGTCGCACAGCGGTTGGGGCTCCCAGTCATTGTGCCGCCGGCCGCCGTCCGATGCCGGGCCCCTCAGCGCATCATCTGCGCTGTATCCAGGATCAACGTGACGGGGCCGTCGTTGCAGAGCCGTACCTGCATGATGGCCTGGAACTGACCCTCAGCCACCGGCGCACCCTCTTGCCGCAGGAAATCGGCGAAGCGCGCCACCAGCGGCTCGGCCACGTCGGGCGGGGCGGCATCGGTGAAGCCAGGACGGCGGCCCTTGCGGGCGTCGCCGTAGAGCGTGAACTGCGAGACCACCAGGACACTGCCGCCCACGTCGGCCAGAGCGAGGTTCATCTTGCTGGCGTCATCTTCGAAGACGCGCAAGTGGGCGATCTTGCGGGCCAGGTAGCGGGCCTCCTTCTCCCCATCCCCGTGGGCCACGCCCAGCAGCACGAGGAACCCGCGACCGATTTGACCTACGATCTGGTCTCCTACCGTCACTGAGGCCTCGCTGACTCGTTGCACCACCGCCCGCATCAGCTTCAGCCCCTTCCGTTGTCATTGGCCCGATCCTCGGCGACGGCCTGCAGTCGGCCCCAGTCAAGAATCACCACCCGACCTCGTTTGGTATCAAGCATTCCCTGCCGGCGCAGGCGGCTCATGGTGCGGATGGCCGTCTCCACGGTCGTGCCGGCCATGTCGGCCACGTCCTGGCGGGTCAGTGTCACGTCAATGAGCGTGCCGCCGCCGTCGGCAGGTTTGCCGGCCGCATCGGCCATTCTCAGGAGCACCCGGGCGACGCGCCGCTCCACCCGTTCCACGGCCAGGCTGTGCACCAAATCGCTGGCACTGCGCAGGCGACGACCCAGTTCCGCGATCACCGCCAATGCAAGTTGGGGGAAGCGACGGAGCAATGCGAGGAAATCCTGCCGGGCGATGGTGATCAGGGTTGTAGGCTCCATGGCCTGGGCAGTGAAGTCGTAGGGAGCACCCTCGAAAACCGCCATCTCACCCAACAGGCGGTTGGGTCCCATCACGTCCAGCACCACATCGCGGCCCTCCCGCGAATGGCGCAGGAGCTTGACCCGTCCTGCCCAAACGATGTACAATGCTTCTGGTGGATCGCCTTCAAAGAAGATGTACTCATCCTTGCCATAGCGTCGCTCACCCAGCAGGTTTGCTACTGTGGACCAGTCCCTCTCCGGCAAAGCGCCGAAAAGAGGGACCGTTCTAACGACCTTGAGCTTATCGCTAGGCAAGGGTTCCCTGTTCCCGTCCATTCCGCTCCCGTTCCGAGGCTCGCTATGCGGCCGCCGCGTGCATCCCAGTCAGGAGAGGTACCAATCCCTCTCGGAGCAGGGCATTATACCACGTTGAGCAGGGGGACGCAAGCCCTAAGACACTTCGTCTGGTCAGCCAAGTCCGTACGACACTCGCCGGATTGCCTTCCGAACAGCGCAGGGTGCCATTTCTGCATCTCCAGGAAGGATTTCCTTACAACGCAGCAAAGCCAGCCCTTACCCGAGCTGGCTTCGTTTGGCACCTTCTGTTGGAAGCAGGGCATTTTCTACGGGAGGCACATACTATCTTGCAGTACCCCCAGATCTCTCACCATCCAGTGGGTGTGGGCAATATTCCGCAGTTCTTCCAGGTCAGCCAGCACGACCCGCCTTCGCTGCGCGTGGATAAGCCCTTGACGACGGAACTTGCTCATCGTGCGGATAGCCGTCTCCACCGTCGTACCGGTCATATCCGCCACGTCCTGACGGGTAAGGTGCATTCCGATCATCACTCCGTCGTCGGTGAACTGCCCTGAATTCGCGGCCAGCCGCAGTAACGCTCGGGCGATTCGCTGCTCCGCCCGATCCACCGCCAGGCTGCAGATGAGATCTGTGGCACCCCGCAATCGCCGACTGAGATCAGCAATCACCGCGCCGGCGAACGCTGGGCAGCGGTCTATCCAGTCAAAGCAGTCGCTGCGAGAGATGCAGAATGTGCTAGTAGGTTCGACGGCTTGGGCCAATGCCAGATAGCCGTTGCCATCGAAAACCCCCACGTTTCCCAGCATCTGTCCCTCGCTACATACGCGCAGCACCACGTCCTTCCCATCAGGGGAACGGCGTAGGACCTTAACGCGGCCAGATTTGACGATATGAAGGGTGTCTGCGGGGGCTCCCAGCAGGAAAACGATGTCGTTCCTGTCGAAGTGTCGCTCGTAGATCAGTTGCTCTATCTCTGCCCTGTCGCGTAGCGACAATCCAGCAAAAAGGGGGACTATGTCAAGGAGTTCTCGTCTTTCCAAATCGCTCGCTCCGTCGCGAGATGTCGTTGAAGTCAACAGCGGGTGCTATTGTATCATGTCCTTTCGACCGTGGCAATTCGGACGGCTTGCTTGCGCGCGGGCGCCATGTCATAGTCATGGAGCCTCCGCCAGCCGCCGATCAACCCTCTCCTTCCGCAGCACCCCTCCGGGCTACGAGAATCATCCGCACGCCATCACCCTCAGACGGGTCAGGCTGGTAGAAGCCGCAGACGATCCATATCCTTTGTTGTCAATCCTGACACTCTGGACTATAATGACCCTACAAGCTTGTTAGGTGCAACGCACTTCGGTTGTCAAGTGCATTGCACCTGGTAGCTGAGTAGTCATCCCAAATGCATGATTCACGGAGAGATACCCCCATGAGTCTGAAGATGCCTCGACGAGGTCGCATTGCCGTGGTGCAACTCTTCGGTTCCATCGGCACGGCATTGCGCAGCGATGAATATGTGCCTATTCTTGAAGCCCTGCGGCGCAACAAGACCATCAAGGCCGTGGTGCTCGATATCGACTCACCCGGCGGCGAGGTGCCTGCCTCTGCCTATCTGCAACTAGCAGTGAGCAAACTGGCAGCCGAGAAGCCAGTGATCGCCTTCGTGCGTGGCACGTGCGCCTCCGGCGCGTACCTCATCAGTTGCCCAGCTCAGAGGATCGTCGCCATCCCTCATGCCGTGATTGGGTCCATCGGCGTGCTCAGTTTCTGGCCGGTGGTGAGCGAGTTGATGGAACGGCTGGGCGTGCGAATGGAGGTGAGCAAAGGCGGCAAACTGAAGGACATGCACGCCTTCTGGCGGGCGCCCACGGATGAAGAGCGAGAGAAGTCCCAGGCGCTGGTGGATGAGTTCCACGAGGAATTCGTGTCCACCGTGGCGGAGGCGCGGGGATTGGAACCGGATGCGGCGCGGGCATTGGCCACCGGTGAAGTCTTCTGGGCCAAGCGAGCGCTGGAACTGGGGCTGGTGGATGAGTTGGGCGACCAGGAACGGGCCATCGAGTTGGCGATGGAGCTGGGCAAGGTACCCCGGCGCCTCATCTACGTGAAGCCAAGACGGCGGCGCTTGCGGCGCTTGCTGGGCCGCTTCGCTAACATGCTGGTGGAGGAAGTCGGCATCCAGATAGAACGACAGATGCGGCCGCGCTTTTGGTCATGATCAGCCGCCTATGGCATGGACAAGACAATGTCAAGCTGCTGAAGGCAGATGGCGCGCGACCTCGCTCAGCACCTCGCTGGAACCCTTATTCCCCTTGATATCGGTCAAGTCCTGCGGGATGGGCGGTCAACCGTTCTCGGATTGCACTCCCCGCCCAACACCGAAATAGGTGAAGCCAATGGCGTGCAGCCGTTGGGGATCCCAGAGATTCCGCCCATCCATAATCACTGGCTGGCGCATCAATTCGTGGATGCGCTCGAAGTCCAGGTGCCTGAACTCGTTCCACTCCGTCGCCAGCACCAAGGCGTCGGCCCCTTCGGCCATCTGGTAGGGATCCTCATACAGTGTGACGTTGTGCATCATGACGGCTGCCGTCTCCATCGCCGCCGGGTCATAGGCGCGGATGATGGCCCCCTCGTTCTGGAGGAGATGGATGACTTCCAGCGCCGGGGCTTCGCGGGTGTCGTCGGTGTTGGGCTTGAAGGATAAGCCCAGGACACCGATGACTTTATCCCTCAGGCCGCCCAACGCCCGGCGCAGCCGCACGACCACCCGCCGCCGCTGGTTGCGGTTGATCTCTATTACCGCCTGGAGCAGCTGGGGATGGGTTCCGTGCAACACCGCCATGTGGGCCAACGCCTTCACGTCCTTGGGGAAGCAACTGCCACCCCAGCCCAGCCCGGCGTCCAGAAAATGGTGCCCGATACGCTTGTCGTACCCCATGCCCGTGGCAACCTCTCGCACGTCGGCCCCCAAGTCCTCGCAGATGTTGGCAATCTCGTTGATGAAGGAGATGCGGGTGGCCAAGAAGGCATTGGATGCATACTTGATCATCTCGGCGGTGCGGAGGTCGGTGATCATGATCGGACAACGCAGGCTCAGGTAGAGTTGGGCCACATGGTTGGCCGCCTCCCGATCCAGCGAGCCCAGGATCACCCTGTCGGGACTCATGAAATCGCTGATGGCTGAACCCTCGCGCAGGAACTCCGGGTTGGAGACGACGGCGAAATCCAGGTCGTTGCCTACGCGGCGTTTGGTGATAGTGTCGGCCACCCAGTCGCCGGTGCCCACCGGCACGGTGGACTTGTTGACGATGATGATGGAATGGTTCACCACATCGGCGATGGACTCGGCCACCGCCCGCACGTATCGGAGGTCGGCCTCGCCATCCACGCCGGAGGGGGTGCCCACAGCGACGAAGGCGAACTCGGCATTTGCCAGCGCCTTGGAGTAGTCGGTGGTGAAGGAGAGACGACCGCCCCTAACGTTGCGCTGGACGAGCTCCTCCAATCCCGGCTCGTAGATGGGCATGCTGCCTTGCTTGAGTTTCTCGATTTTCTCTTCGTCAATGTCCAGACAGATCACCTGGTGGCCCAGGTCGGCGAAGCATGCGCCCGTTACCAGACCCACATACCCAGTTCCGATGACACAGATACTGCTCATTCTATTCCTCCGTTTCACGTTCTACGTTTCACAACTCCTCTGAAAAAACCCAAGATTGTCAGCGGATTGAGCGGATTGAGCTGATTTTGTTTCATTCTCGTCCGCTTCATCCGCTCACTCATCCGCTTTATCCGCTCAATCCGCTGATGGCTTTTTGGCCTTTTTCGGCAGATCTCAGTGTCAGGCCCTCACAAGCCTGGAGAGAGCATGGAACCAGAAGCGCCAAGCCGCAGCCTAGCAGAGAAATGCCCA
>CBDURC010000044.1:0-15866 GCA_965369635.1 uncultured Anaerolineales bacterium
CTCCACACACGTCCACCAGTCTACCGGTTTCCCAATCTACCAGCACCCCGACTTGGGCTCTGCACCCTTCTGGGGTACAATGGCGAGGCTATGAGAACCCCTTGGAAGCGGATCATCCAGGTCGTCGTGCTGCTCCTGGCACTAGGATTCCTGGCCGCCTTGCTGGCCAGCCAATGGCAGGCGCTGCAAGCATACGAATGGCGGATCGAGCCGGGTTGGGCACTTCTGGCGCTGATCGGGCTGGGGCTGGGCTGGCTCTGGGAAGTAGGGCTGTGGCGCTACATCCTGGGCAGCCTCGGTGGCTCGTTGCGCTACTGGCAAGCGCTGCGAATCTGGTTCCTCTCCAACATCGTCCGCTACATCCCCGGCAACGTGTGGCAGTTCCTGAGCATGGTAGAACTGGCAGCCGAGCAGGGAGTCGGCCGCCTGGCCACGCTGACCAGCATAATGCTGCACCAGGCGATCTCCACCGCCGCCGGGCTGGCGCTGGCCGCGCTCTACTTCGCCTGGGCCGGGGAAGGAGTCTGGTTCGCCCGCCTGCGCCCGTTCCTCTACGGACTGCCGCTGGGTCTGTTGCTGCTCCAACCGCGCCTTCTGGAGCGAGGGCTGAACTGGCTGTTGGCGCGCTTGCGACGGCCACCGCTGCGAGTGACGCTCACCTGGGCGCAGATCTGGGCGCTGCTCGGGGGCTATGCCATCGTCTGGCTGGTGATGGGCGCAAGCTTCGCCGCCCTGGTGCGAGCGATCACGCCGGTGGCCTGGGCGCAACTGCCGACGCTGGTAGCCGTCTTCACAGCCGCCTACGTCATCGGTTTCCTGAGCCTGCTGACCCCCAGTGGCCTGGGCGTACGCGAAGGAGTCATGACGCTGCTGTTGGCGACCACACTTCCGGCCGGGGTTGCAGCAGTCGTGGCCATTGTTGCCAGGCTGTGGATGGTGGTGGGGGAATTGATTGGCGCCGGTGTTTTGTTGCTTGTAGGTACTAGAGATCGGGTATTGGGTATTGGGCACCGAGTCACAAGGCTCAAACCCCGAAACTCCAATATCCAGCATCAGATACCCAATACCCAGTACCCAATATCCAATACCCAGCACCCAGTATCCAATACCCAATATCACCTCCCCCGCCTGCTGCTTCTGACCCTCATATTGGCCTACACCATCGGCTTCAGCACACTGTCCATCAGGCTGCACCAGGCGCACCTCACGCACACCGCCGACCTGGGGCAGATGGACCTGGCCATCTGGAACACCAGCCGCGGCCGGTTCGTGCAGGAGACCAAGCACGACTTCGTCAGCACGCGGCTCACCGACCACGTGGAACCCATCTTCGCCCCCGTGTCGCTCATCTTCTGGCTGTGGAACGACGTGCGGGCGCTGCTCATCCTCCAGTCCTTCGCTCTAGCGATTGGCGCCCTGCCCGTTTTCTTGCTTGCTCGGTTCAGAGTTCGGGGTTCAGGGTTCGGGGTTCGGAGAAGCGAGGAGTGGCTAGGTCTGCTGTTTGCCTTCGCCTACCTGATGTTCCCCGCGCTGCAAGCGGCCAACCTGACCGAGTTTCACGCCATTCCCCTCGCTGTCCCGTTCATCCTATTCGCCTTCTGGTTTGCCGAACGCGGCCAATGGGGCCGCTTCGCCGTCGCCAACATCCTGCTCATGGCTGTCAAGGAAGAGGCGGCGCTCCTGGCCTTCATGCTCGGCCTCTATGTCATCGCCAAATCCCAAATCCCAAGTCTCAAATCACGCATTACGCATTGCGAATTACGGATTACGAATTCGCCAAGAGGGTTAGCGACAGGAACCCTGATAGTTCTGCTCAGTCTCGCCTGGTTTTACACTACCACCTTCATCATCATCCCCCGCCACGCCGCGCCGGTGTACGGCGACGCCGCTTCGGTCTACTTCCAGCGCTACGGCGAGCTGGGTGATAGCGTCGCCGACATCGCACGCAGCCTGGTGACACGGCCCGGCCTCGTCTGGCGCACGGTGACGGAGCCGCTGCGGCTGCGCTACCTGGCGGGGCTGCTGGCCGCCGTCGGCTTCCTGCCGCTGCTGGCACCCGATATCCTGCTCCTCGGCGCGCCGCTGCTGGCCGCCAACCTGCTCAGCTCCTATGCCGCGCAGTATTCCGGCGAGTTCCACTACTCCGCCCCGCTGGTGCCCTACTTCGTCGTGGCCGCACTGTTCGGCGCTGGCCGTCTGCTGCGCTGGGCCCGCGCCCGAAACCCCAAAACCGAAACCTGGAACCCGCAGCGCTCAGCCTGCCTGGGCTGCCTCTTGATATGGACGCTCGCCTGGAGCGTCGGCTGGCAGGCCGCCTGCGGCTACACGCCAATCGGTCGTGAGTTCCGCTGGCCGGAGGTGACTGAACATCAGCGCCTGCTGGCCCGCTTCGCCGCTCAGGTCCCCGAACAGGCACCCGGCAGCACGACGCCGCCGCTCTATCCCCACCTCAGCCATCGGGAGAAGCTGTACGAGTTCCCCTACCTGGCCGACGCCGAGTGGGCCTTGCTCGACGTCAGCGGCACCACCGACATGCACCCTGTGGCGCTGCGCGACCGGGTGCAACAGATGCTCGCTTCGGGCGAGTGGGGCGTGACGGACGCTGCCGACGGCTACCTGCTGCTGCAGCGCGGACAGGGAAGCGCACAACTGCCGGAGGCCTTCTACGACTTCGCCCGCGTGGCAGATCCGCAGCCGCAGCACGCGGCCGACCTCACCTTCGGCGGCGAGTTGCGTTTCCTGGGTTACGACGTTGTGGATGATGCCAAGTGGCGGCTCACTCATGTGCGCACCTACTGGCAAGCGCTGGGGCCGCTGCCTGCCGAATTGCGGGTCATCCCCTTCTTCGTCGCCGCCGACGGCACGGTGGTGGAAGACACGACGGCACGGCCGCCGGTGGCCCCGCTGTGGTATCCGCTGCAGCAGTGGACACAGGGCGAGACGGTGGTCGTGGAGACACTGCCCTGGTTCCTGCCCCGCCGCTGGGGACTGGCGGTAGGGGTGTTGCAGGGCGAGAACTGGGAGCAGCCAGAGCACCGCTGGCTGCTGGAGGCCACGCCGGGCGTGCGCTCATTCGTGCGCTCGTTCGAAGGAGACACCTGGGCGCTGGTGGGACTCTTCGAGCGGCAAGACGGTGAGTTGCGACCGGTGATGGAGGAAGCACCGGGTCAGCCGGCCGTACCGCTGCGTGCCGATTTCGGCTTGACTGAGCTCGCCGAAGTCGGCGGCGGATTTCAGTTATTGGGCCACGATGGCTTTCCCGATAGACTGGCCGCCGGCCAACCATTGCGGCTGACGCTGCACTGGCAGGCGGCGCAGCCACCACCACTCGACTACAGCCTCTTCCTGCATCTGCGCCATCTGAGCGATGGGGCCGACCACACGATAGCGCAGCACGACAGCCAGCCGACGTGGTACGGCCCGCAGCCGACGACGACCTGGACGCCAGGCCAGCCCAGGCGCTCGGCCCATACGCTGCATCTCCCCGGCGACGCGCCCGCAGGCGAATACCGGCTGGTGCTCGGCGTGTACGACCGGCAGACGCTAGAGCGGTTGTCGCTCTTGGGCGAGGATGGGCAGCCAGTGGACAACGAGTTCGAGCTGGGCCGCGTGCGCCTGCAGGCAGCAAGCGAGGCACCGACGACGGACCTCTGCTGCGCTATGCTACCAGAATGCTGCGTTTCGGTTGAGAACGCGGACTGAAGACCAGACTCCAAGAAGCAAGAGAGGGACTGATGAATTGCGTGGTATTTGGTGGAGAAGGGTTCATTGGATCGCATTTGGTAGACAAGTTAGCCGACTCGGGGCACGATGTGACAGTATTCGATAAGCGGAGGAACGCCCTCCTGACGTCTCGACCTGCAGCGAAATTCATCTGCGGGGACCTTGCAGACCAATCCGCGGTTGAGACAGCAACGCGAGGGGCGGATGTCGTGTTTCACCTGATTGGAACCACAGTCCCCCAAACCTCCAACGAGGATCTCTTCTTTGACTTTCAGTCGAATGTGACGTGGACGATCCGCCTTCTGCAAGCCTGTACTCGGTCCCGGGTAGGAAAAGTGGTGTTTCTTTCGTCGGGTGGCACAGTGTATGGCATCCCCCACGAGGTCCCCATTCCAGAGACACATCCGACCAATCCGATCTGCTCCTACGGTCTTACCAAGCTTGTTGTTGAGAAATACCTGACGCTTTTCCACCATCTGTATGGACTAGACTATGCTGTGCTCCGATGCGCCAATGCGTATGGAGAAAGGCAGAACCCCGATGGTAGGCAGGGAGCCATTGCCGTCTTTCTGGGACGCATGGTGCGGAATCTGCCCATTGTGGTGTGGGGAAATGGCGAGGTGACACGCGATTATGTATACGTTCGAGATGCAGTGCGCGCCCTGGAGATGGCCGCGCTGGCCTCGATTAAACCACGAGTGCTCAACATAGGAAGTGGTGTTGGTTTCTCCATAAGGCAACTTCTCGAAGTCGTCGAAGAAGTTGTCGGCCAAGCACCGATCATTGAGTATTCCGATCCCAGAAGATATGACGTGCCGGTCAATGTTCTGGACATCTCACTCGCCCAAAGGGTCTTGGGATGGAAACCACAGTTCGAGTTGAGGTCAGGACTAGAGCGCACCTGGAATTGGATCCAGTATTGGGCGAAAACGCAATAAGAACATCTCCCTTGCTGTGCGAGTATTCGACAAACAGCGTGAATCGTGGTATAATTCAAGGAGATCACGATTTCACTTGGAGAGCAGCCCCGGGAGCTGCCGGGAGGTGGACTATGAGCTTGCTATCTGTCAGGGGAGTTTACGAGAACGGCGTTGTGCGTCTGCTGTCACCGGTTGAGGTGAAGGGCAAGTTCGACCTGATCGTCACCTTCGTTGAGCCTATCGAGGAAGATGGGAGAGAAGCTGTCGAGGAACATGAGGCACAAGAACCACCTGCGATGCGCTTTTTCAGCATGTGGGCCGATCTGACACCCGATGAGGAAGCGGCCCTGGAAGAAGGCATGAAGCGCGGCGATTGGTTTGCCGGGCGATCTGAGATCGACTGGGACAGCGGCCAATGAGACGGAAAATGCTCGACACAGACACGATTTCCCTCATCCTACGTGGTGATGAGCGTTTGCGTCAGCCAGCCGAGGCCTATTTGCGCCAGTTTCGGCGGTTCACCACGGGGCTGATCAACTGTTTTGAACTGCTTCGCGGGTTGCGCTTTCGCGACGCGCACCGTCGCCTCCGACAGCTTGACGAATTTGTCAGCGATAGTGAGATCCTTGCCATTGACTGGGCTGTGATTGATATAGCGGCTGACATGTATGCCAATTTGCGCCGCCAAGGTGAGATACTCCCCGATGCTGACATCCTCGTCGCCGCTACAGCCCTCGCCAACGATTGCGTTCTGGTGACCGGCAACGAAAAACACTTTCGACGTATCAAGGGGTTGGAAGTCGAGAACTGGCTGTCCTGAGACGGCTGCCACCTTCGGCACGGTTCGTCAGCGCCGATAAACCTCTCTGCGGCGCGAGACGGCCAGGATGACCACCAGTTGCTGGGCATCATCCACATCGTATATGACGCGATAGTCTCCAACCCGTATCCTCCACGCGCCGCGCATCGCTCCCATCAGCTTCCGTGCCCCCCGAGGGCGGGGGTTTTCTGCCAGCTTTCGTATGGCTCGGATGGTCCGCTCCCTCACCCCGCCGGGCAGATTGGCAATCTCCTTCTCCACGCGACGGGAGGCTGTCTCGACCCTATGCACGTTGCCTCTCCAGTTCAGCAACGAAGGATTCGAAGTCCCGCCCCGGGGCATGAGCATGAGCTTCACGCTCTGCCTGGAGCCTGCGACCCAGCACGCTGTCCAGTTCGTCCTCTCGATCCTCCAGAAGGTCCATCATGGCGTTGTAGCGGTCAATGGGCAGCAGAACGGCCTCAGCCTTGCTGTAGCGAGTGATGAAGATAGGCTCTCCTGTCTCTGAGAGCTGCCTCAAGACCGAAGCGATCTTATCCCGCATCTGGCTGGTGGGCAGAATGGTCACAGCCATATGTATCACCTCCTTTGTACAACAGAGATGATATATCACTTCGCACCGTTTGTCAAATGGGCTGCTGTTGCGAGTCCTTCCACTGCAGAATGATTTGCCCGCTTCCCTGATGCATGGTATCATCTCGACAATGTCACACTCCCCGGCTAGGCCTCTGAACAGGAAAGCAAAGATGGTGCAGAAGCGGCAGCAGACGACGATGGCAAGGCTGGCGTTGCTGGCGCTCGTTCTCCTCGCCTTCGCCTTGCGCGTCTACCGGATGGACGCCCAGAGCCTCTGGTACGATGAAGGGGTGACAGCACAGGTTGCCTCGCAGGGGCTGGTCGAACTCACTCGCTGGACAGCAGATGACATCCAGCCGCCGCTGTACTACTACGTGGTGGCTGGCTGGATGCGACTGGCCGGAGGGAGCGAGTGGGCGCTGCGCTTCCTCTCGGCCTTCTTCAGCGCGCTGACAGTTCCGCTGCTGTACGTATTAGGACGCCTTCTCTTCAACCGCCGAGCGGCGCTGCTTGCCGCGCTGCTTGCGATGGTCTCTCCTCTATACATCTACTATGCCCAGGAAGCGCGCATGTACACGATGCTGACCTTCCTGGGCGCTCTGGCGGGCTATCTGCTGCTGCGCATCCTGCCTGAGACGCGGACGGCCCACCGCCGCCGATTGTGGGCCGGTTTCGCCCTCACCTCCATCGCCGCCTTGTACACACATTACTTCGCCGCCTTCCTGTTGGCAGCCCTCGCCCTCTACTCCCTGCTGGACGTAGTACGCCACGCACCGCGCACCACGTCTCAAGGTTCACGCTTCACGTTTCACGCTTTGCTCCTCGAGGGCTTCATCATCCTCGTCGCTATCACCCTCGCCTACCTCCCCTGGCTCCCATCAATGCTCACCCGCTTCCGCATAGATGCCAGTTACTGGCAGGGTACACTGAAGCTGCACGAGGCGCTGCGCCATCTCCTCATCAGCTTCAGCCTCGGAGAAACGGTGCTGGAACCCATTGCAGTCAAGCTCATGTGGGGGTTTGTGATCATCCTGGGACTGAGCATCGCAGCCCTTGTCCGGCATGGCAGATCACGCATCACGCTTCACGCATCACGCACCACGTTTCACGTTTCACGTTTCACGCATCATCCGCTATCGTTCCTGCTGCTGTACATGCTCGTGCCGCTGGCGCTGATCCTGCTGCTCTCATACCGCAATCCCAAGTTCAATCCTCGCTATCTTATGCTGGCCTCCCCTGCCTTCTTGCTGCTGATCGCCGGTGGCCTCAGCGAGTTGCTCTCCAGCCCCGGCATAACCCGCACAGCGCGAGCGATTGGCCTCCTCTGCCTAGTCTACTCTGTTGGCACCTCTGCTTATTCGACCTACAACTGGTTTGCCGACCCCGCCTTCACCAGGGCTGACTTCCGCGGCGTGTCCCATTATGTACGAGAGCACATTGCGCCCGACGAGACAGTGATCCTCACCTCCGGCCACCTATCGCCGGTCTGGGACTACTACGCGCCGGACATCGAGCGGCACCGCCTGCCGGACATGGACATCCTGGACGTGAACGCCACGCTGGGCTACCACACCGCTGATGACCTCAATCGACTGCTGACGGGCAAGCAGGGCGTCTGGACGGTGCTCTGGCAGGACGAGGTCGTAGATCCCAACGGGTTCCTGGCCGGTTTCCTGGCACGGGCAGGTCAGGAGCAACCGGTGGAGCGCACCTTCTGGCACGTCGGACTGCGCCACTACCGGCTGCCAGAGGGAGTGTTTTTCAGCCCCGAGCCGCCCATCGAGCACCCACTGCGCGCCAATTTCGGCGGACAGGTGGAGCTTCTGGGCTGGAGTCAGGAAACGCCCGATACCGTCACGCTCTACTGGCACGCTCTGGTGGACACCGAGCGGGATTTCAAAGTCGCGCTGGCACTGGAGGATGTAGACGGACACACCTGGGGCCGCGCCGACCGGAGGCCGACGGCCTACAACCACCCTAGCTTCCGTTGGCGACCCGGAGAGGTGCTCTTTGGGCATTACGATCTGCCGGCTGATCCGGGCACGCCACCAAGCGGCGGCTACCGCCTCAGCGTGGGATTGTACGACGAGACGGACATCGCAGGGTTGGACGTGCTGGACGAAGCGGGGAATCCGCAGGGCAAACGCGTGCACCTGGACGGGATCCAGCTCTCGCACCTGGTCACCGGCGACGCGCTGACGCCGCTGCTGGCCCTGCCTGGTGGGCAGCAGACCGACGTCATCTTGAGCAGTGGCCTGCGGCTGCTAGGCCATGCCTTCGATGCCGCGCCAATGCGTCCCGGCGACCAGCGGACGCTGATCACCGTCTGGCGAGCCGAGACCACCCTACCCGCCGTGACCGTCCGCTACCGCTGGCTGGACGAAACCGGCGGTGTTCTGGGAGAGGATGGCTTCATGCCTGGTGTACAGGGATGGCCGGGCTATCCCACGAGCCGCTGGCAGGTGGGGGACACCGTCCGCTCGCAAGCCACGCTCTTCCTGCCGCCGAATGTGACGGCTGGGCAAGCCGCGCTGGAGCTGACCGTCTTCGTCAAAGGCAAACCAGCGGGCAAACCGCTGCGGCTGTTGGACGTGCCCGTGCAAGTTCCGGAGCGGGTGTGGGAAGTCCCCGCGGTGCAGATACCCGTGGACGCCCGGTTCGATTTCCTGGTTCGACTGGTGGGAATAGACCCGGGCGCGGACGTCGTGGCCGCCGGGACGACGCTGCCGGTCACCGTCACCTGGCAGGCCGTGGGCGATCTGGCAAGCTGGGATCTGACCGGGTTCGTGCACTTGCTGGCGAATGATGGCCGCATGGTGGCTCAGGAGGATCACGTGCCACAGCAGGGGCAGCGGCCAACGCGGGGTTGGCTGGAGGGCGAAGTGGTGGTCGACCGCTACGATTTGTCCTTGCCCACAGACACGCCGCCGGGTCTCTACACACTCGAAGTTGGCCTATACCTCGACGATGGCACGCGGCTTGTGGTGACCGAGCCTCAACTGTGGCAGGGCCGCGACGGCGTGCGGGCAGGCGAGGTTCGGGTGGAATAGATATCTATCCGAAAAACTGTAGAGCCGACATCTTGTCGGCGGCCTGTCGGAGCCTGATCGAACGGCTTTCCGGCGTCTGGGAGCCGCCTCTGCAGACTTCTCGGATAGGCACTCAGTTGACGAAACCCGCTGCTTCTGGTACACTGCTGCCTGTCACGTTTCACGTTTCACGCATCATGGAGGATCAACCCCTTGCATCTCAAGACATCTTCGAGATTGATTGCTCTAGCCCTGCTCAGCTTGCTGTTCCTGACAGGGTGCGCGTCGCTGCTGCGGCCACTGCTATCTGACGTCGAAGTATGGCCGTCGGTCATCTCCCCCAACGCCGACGGGCACGACGACGTGGCCCGCATCTCCTACAGCATCGGCCGCAACGCCAACGTCTCCATCTACTTCGTGGACGAGACCGGAGAGCGTCACTACTTCCGGTACGAACGCCGCCGCTCGCCCAAGCGGGGCGGCTACCAGGTCTACTGGGGCGGGACAGTTCAAGAGCCATTGCTGTTGGAGAACGAGTACGGGCGCCAGCTTGTCCAAAGCCACGTGCTCGCTGACGGAACGTACACCTGGGTCATCGAAGCTGTGGACGACCGCGGCGGCGACGCCAAGATCGAAGGCACGATCACCATCGAGGACGCCGACACCGCACTGCCCGAACTGCGCAACTTCACCGTCATGCCCCAGGAGTTCCGCCCCAACCAAGACGGCCTGCGCGACGACTGGGTTTCCATCTCCTACTACCTGGCCAAGGACGCCGAGCACGTCCGGGTCTACCTGGTAGACCCCGCGCAGCCTAGCCTCAAGTTCCCCATCGAAGAACGGGAGCGGGTCATCAAGCCGGGCGAGCGAGGCTATCACGAGTACCGCTATGAGGGCGGAGTAGACCTGGGCGCTGAGCCGCCGCCCGACGGCACCTACTTCATCTACGGCCAGGCGGAAGACATCGTGGGCAACCGCGTTGTGGTCTCCTCTACGCTGACCATTGCAGAGGGAGGCAAGCCGAGAGCAGACGTGTCCGAGGGCGAGATCGACTGGGTGGGCGAGATGGAGCGCACGGTGAGCGTGCCGCTGGGCGGAATGCTCTGCTTCACCGCCACCGTGGTCAACGAAGGAGCCGTCCCCATCCGCACCTCGGGGCCGTGGCCGGGACAACTGTACAGATTCAGCCAGAACTACAACACGCTGGCAGCAGAGTACGACGACGCCTGGTTCCATCAGGCTGGTGTATGGCGCTTCGGCATCAACTTCCAGAGCGCCGGGCTGGACGCCCCCTTCCGTTGGGCCGTTGGCCGCAAGGAAGACCTGGAACCGCGGGTGATCAACGGCACGGAGCAGTGGTACCTGCTGCCCGGTAGGCGCGGTCTGGTCTATGGGTGCATCGAATTCGACCAAGCCCCGCCTCTAGAGGCCGACCTGTGGTGGGGTGCGTTGATCCACCAGGACGTGGCCGTGGTCAACAACTACATTGACCGCATCACGGTGCGAGTGGGTGTGCCATAAGGCAGGGTATCAGGTATTGGTGATTGGTGATCAGGGATCAGGGAGCGAGGAAGCGGTGAAGCTGGCCATCGTCATCGTGAGCTACAACGTGCGAGAGCTGTTGGCCGTGTGCTTGCGCTCCGTGTTCGCCAGCCTGGACCGCTCGCCGGAGCTAGAGACCGAAGTCTGGGTGGTGGACAACGGTTCCGCCGATGGCAGCGCGGCGATGGTAGGCGATCACTTCCCCCAGGTCAAACTTCTCGCCAGCGACGAGAACCTGGGCTTCGCCGGCGGCAACAACGCGGCACTGCGAGCCTGCGGCTTCAGCATACAAGACGCGCCACGCGTCACGGAGCACGTTCCACCCGACTTCGTCCTCCTGTTGAACCCCGACACCGAAGTGATCGACGACGCCATCGGTCGCATGGAGCGTTTCCTGGCCCAGCATCCCCGCGTGGGCGGCGTGGGCGCGCAGCTTCAGTATCCCGATGGCCGCTTCCAGCACGGAACGTTCAGCTTTCCGGGCTTGCTGCAGCTCTGGTTCGACTTCTTCCCGCCCCGCCCGCGACGGCTGCTCGATTCCCGACTCAATGGCCGCTACCCGCGCCGCTGCTACGAGCGAGGTGAGCCTTTCCCCATCGGATTTGCCCTGGGCGCGGCGCTGATGGTGCGGCGGGAGGCCATCGAAGCAGTGGGGTTGCTGGACGAAGGGTACTTCATGTATGCTGAAGAGATAGACTGGTGCTGGCGCATGCAGCGGGCCGGTTGGCCATTCTACTGCGTGCCCGCAGCGCGGGTGGTGCACCACGGCGGGGCCAGCAGCCGCCAATTCCGCGAGCAGTCTTATCTGAACCTGTGGCGCAGCCGCCAGCGATTGTACGAGAGATTCTACGGGCCGCTCAGACGCCGGCTGGCGTTTCGTATCGTGCGGCTGGGCATGTCGGCCGAGAACCGCCGCGTCCGCCGCGCCGCTGCTCATGGACAAATCAGCGAAACCGAACTGCAGAAGCGGTTGGCGACCTTTAGCGAAGTCGTTACTCTCCATGACTCGAATTGGTAGATTGGGGCGGGGACTGACAGGCTCGCGAACCCTTTCCCAATTTACCAATTTCCCAATGTACCAATCTACCAACCCACCAGCAGAGGAACCATGCTCGCTGCCGTCATTTTGACCAAAAACGAAGCCGCGCACATCACCGACTGCATCGCCAGTCTGCGCTGGTGCGATCGCGTTGTCCTTTCCGATAGCTACAGCGACGATGGCACGGTGGAGATCGCAGAGAACCTTGGTGCAGAGGTGATACAGCGCCCGTTCGACAACTTCGCCTCCCAGCGGAACGCGGCGCTGGGCCAGGTAGAGGCCGATTGGATCTTCTTCGTGGATGCCGACGAGAGAGCCACGCCGGAGCTGGCAGCAGAAGTACGTCAGGTCATCGCGCAGGAGAACAAGGCAGGCTGGTGGGTGCCGAGGCACAACTACATTGTGGGGAAACTGATGCGCTATGGCGGCTACAGCCCCGACTACCAGTTGCGGCTGCTGCAGCGAGGACAGGCGCGCTACGACGCCGCCCGCCCCGTGCACGAGGTGGTCATCCTGGACGGCGAAGCGGGCCACCTGCAGAACCCCCTCACCCACTACAACTACGACAGTTGGGCGCAGGTGCACGAGAAGCAGCGCCGCTACGCGCGGCTGGAAGCGCAGCGGCTCCTCGAACAGGGTATCCGACCCAAGCCGCACAACTTCATCCTGCAGCCGTTGCGGGAATTCCGCCGCCGCGTGTTCACGCTGCGGGGCTACAAGGATGGACTGCACGGCCTGCGGCTGCACGCGCTGCTGGCCTACTACTACGGCTTCGTCCCTTACGTGCGGCTGCGAGAGCTGTGGCGGGATAGAGGTTGACGATCTGAGCAGGCTGTGCTATACTCGTTTTCAGGGAAACCATGCAGCTCGACGTTCACATCAGCAATCCCACGCCGGAGCAAATGATCGCGGTTCTCCTCGAAGCGGCTCGAGCTGAGCGGTGGGATCATTGGGAGCATGAGATTGAAGCCCACACTCGCGATTGGGCCAGGGTCGGCGATATGCCCAGATCGCTAAAGGCAGAGCAATTCGCGAAGTTGCCGAAAGCGGTGGCTCAGTACCAGTTTGTCGAGCTATGCGTCTACTCTTACAAGGGGAAAACAACGTGGGGCTTCTACTGCAAGAAGCTCCCCTTCGAAAAGTACATGCTCACTCGCGTACTTGTTGTGTTTGATCCTGTTGCTGGCGAGATCATTCACTGCATGTATTGTGACAAAGGCAAGAGGTATTGCGAACGATGGGGGGAGCAAGAGAAACTGTTCAAGGAGATAAGGTGGTAAGAATGAGCGATATCTATGAACCGAGATGGAAAGATCCGCTTAAGCAACTCAAGACATCCCTTAACTTCTACCGCGACCTAGTCAACCGCCTGCACTTCTACGATGACATGGAAATCGTCAATTATCTCTCATCCCGTGATGGCATCGCTTGGGCGCTGGCACAGCTCGATAACCGGGTGGATCGGGCCACCCTGGATGAGATCGCGGACCTGGACGCGCGGCTGAAGGAAAACGCCGACTATCTGGTCAAGGAGTTGGACGTCTACGGCGATATCTGGCGGGACGAGCCGGAGGAGTACTGGTGGTGGTACCTCGACGGCGGCAAACCCGACCCAGGCGGCATCCCCTCGGCCGAGGAGCGGCAGCGCCAGATGATGGAAGCACCGCAGTTTGGAAGGCCGACCTACGACATCGAGAGACCGGCTGCGGTCTACATCGCCGAAGCCGGGGAGGATTACGCCGGTGAACAGCCTCCTGAGGAAACGAAGACCTAGGGCGATGAAAATGCCCTCCTTTCGGCCGATGGATGAGTTCTGGAAGGAACGGATGAAAGATGCGGAGTTCGTGGCCGCTCTGCAGGAGATAGAAACGGAGTTCCAGGCAGCGCGGGAGGTGCCGCGGTTGCGTCTGGCGCAAGGGCTGACCCAGAAGGAGTTAGCGGAACGGATTGGCACCAAGCAAGCCAGCATCTCCCGCCTGGAACGAGCTTCCTACAAGCCCAATCTGGGCTTTCTGCAGCGGGTGGCGTCGGCCCTGAACGCCCGGGGCGAGATCCGCTTCGTGCCCAGGGAACAAGCCCGCTGATGTTCCCCGAAGTCGTGCCGTTCCCTAAATGCAACAAGAGCAAATCGCAAGGACAAAGGAATTCCTCATGCCAGAGTATTCGAAATCAGAAGTAATGCGCAGTATGCCCCGTCTCCCATTGGAAGGGAGCATTGATCTCACCTACCGCTGCAACAACGACTGCCGCCACTGCTGGCTGCGCATCCCACCAGGGGCAGCGGAAAAGCAGCAAGAGCTGACGTTGGACGAAATCAAGGACATCGTCACCCAGGCCCGCCGGATGGGCACACGCCGCTGGTCCATCTCCGGCGGTGAACCTATGCTGCGGTCCGATTTCGCCGCGGTATTCGACTATATCACCAGCAAGTCGGTTTCATATTCCCTCAACACCAACGGCACGCTGATCACTCCTCAGATCGCCCAACTCATGAAGAGAAAAGGGAATAAGATGGTGGCCCTCTACGGGGCCACGGCCGAGGTGCACGATCATATCACCCGCAACCTTGGCTCCTTCGAGAAGACCATGCGCGGCTTTGCCTATCTGAAAGAGGCTGGGGCCGGCTTCACCGTGCAACTGATTCCCATGCGGGACAACTACCACCAGTTTGACGACATGACCAAGCTGGCAGAATCGCTGAGCCGCCACTGGCGGGTGGGCGCGGCCTGGCTCTACCTCTCGGCCTGCGGTGATCCGGAACGGAACCAGGATATCAAGCGCCAGCGGCTTGCGCCCCAGGACGTGATCGAACTGGACAAGCCGGACATGTCCCATGCGGACTGGATGCGAAGGGAATTGGAAAAAGAGGAAGAGCAAGATCACGCATACCACCACGTGGAAGGGGACGATCGTCTCTTCGCTTCCTGCATCGCCGGGCGGCGTGACTTTCACTTGGACCCTTATGGCAGGATGACCTTCTGCGGTTTCCTCAAGGATCCAGCTCTTCTGTATGACCTGCGGCAGGGCAGCTTCCAGGAGGCCTGGGAGGAGTTCATACCCTCTCTGGCGGATAAGGTGCGGGGCGGGCGGGAGTACCTGGAGAACTGCGCTGCCTGCGATCTGCGCAGCGACTGCCGCTGGTGTCCTGTCTACGGCTACCTGGAGCACCACCGCTTTTCGGCCAAAGTGGACTACCTCTGCGCTGTGGCCCAGGAGAGCCGGCGGTTCAAACAGGACTGGCACAAGAACCACCGCCGCTACTACCAGTGCGGCGGCATCACCATCCAGGTGGAATCTGACCTGCCCATCACCGAGGCCACCTTCGCCCCCAAGTTCAAGCTATTCGAGGCAGATGGGCCGGGCGAGGACACCATCTCCATCCGGCACCACTTTGCCCTGCCAGACCTGAAAGGCAAGGAGTTGGGGCAAGAGGTCTACCGCAAGCCGCCCTGGGCCATCTACAAGCAGGGGAACTCCTGGATATACCTGGGCATTTCGCCCCGCGCGGGAGACCAGCACCTGCACCGGGTGGTCGTCTTCAACCACGACCATTCCCGGGCCAGGATATACAACAACGGGGAAGAGACCTTCCGCAAAGGCGATCTGCATTCGCTGACCCTCTTTCCTTCTGACCAGATCCTGGTGGCCAGGCTGCTGGCCGACCGGCAGGGCTGCTACCTCCATTCCGCCGGGGCCATCCTGGATGGCCAGGGGCTCCTCTTCGTGGGCCACTCGGAAGCTGGCAAGTCCACGATAACGAAGATGCTGCAAGGCCAGATGGAAGTTCTATGCGACGACCGCAACATCGTGCGTCGCCAGCCGGAGGGGTTCTCGGTGTATGGCACCTGGAGCCACGGTGAGTGGCCGGTGGTGTCGGCCAGCTCCGCCCCCTTGAGCGCCATCATGTTCCTGGAGAAGGCGACGGAGAACCGCCTACTGCCCCTGGACGACCGGCGCGAGATCCTGCACAGGCTCCTGGCCTGCCTGATCAAGCCCTTCGTGACCGCCGACTGGTGGGAGAAGACGTTGACACTGGTGGAGAGGATAGCGCGCCAGGTACCCTGCTACATCCTGCGCTTCGATAAGAGTGGTGGGGTGGTGGAGGTGTTGAGGGAGATCATGGAGCGTGAGGAGCGAGCACCGCCGTAAACAGGCGGTGCTGGCAACTTCCTGTGCTCTAGCCCTCGTCCCGAGGGCGGGTGTACCAGAACATGAGC
>CBDURC010000045.1:0-15811 GCA_965369635.1 uncultured Anaerolineales bacterium
GTTTTCAGCCCGGTCCGTGGCCCCCCCCCCCCCCGGCGGGGCTCGTCGGCCCCCCCGGCGCGGCCTAGTGGGCCCCGAAACCGCACTCCGCTGCGCTTCGTGCGCGACTACGAACCTGATGCGACATTGTGACATTGCCAGAGCAAGGTTTGCTGAACGGCATTACCTGTGGTATGATTAACGCCTAGATGACAGCAGCCTAATTCGGCTGGTATCTGGTCCCGCTTGGGGCGGGGCTCGCTTGCCAATCCACCGGACGGCTCGACTGGGCGTTCGACCGAGCTCACGCCAAGGGCGCCGAAGTCATGGCTGTCCAGCAGAGGCAAGGGGTGAGAGCCATCATCCGGCAAGCCGGTCTGAGCGCGAACGAATTCTTTGGACTGTTGCAGCAGCTAGAGAACTGAAGATGACAGCAGAGATCGAAGCTAACCTACAGACGGTGCGGGAACGCATCGCGGCCGCTGCCCTGCGAGTTGGCCGCAACCCAGCAGAGATCACGCTGGTGGCAGTGAGCAAGACTCGGCCGGTCGAAGCTATCCGCGCCGCCTACGAGCTGGGATTGCGGGATTTCGGTGAGAACCGGATTGAGGAAGCGGAGACCAAGTTCAGCCTCTTGCCCGACGACATCCGCTGGCACATGGTGGGCCACGTGCAGAGCCGCAAGGCGGCGCGGGCCGTCACCCCCTACCTCCTCGTGCACTCGGTGGACAGGATGAAGCTGGCGCGGCGGCTGGATCGTTTCGCTGGCGAGGCTGAACACACGCTGCCCATTCTGCTGGAGGTCAACGCCTCCGGCGAGGCCAGCAAGTACGGTCTGCACCCGGCCGAGGTCGAACCGGCAGTGGAGGCCATGCGCGGCTTCGAGCACCTGCGCATTCAGGGGCTGATGACCATGGCCCCTATCGTGCCCAACCCAGAGGAGGCACGCCCCATTTTCGTTGCCCTGCGTGAACTGCGGCAGCGGCTGGCGGTCCACTTCCCCGACCTCGATTGGCGTCACCTATCCATGGGCATGACCGACGACTTCGAGGTGGCTGTGGAAGAGGGCGCAACCATCGTTCGCATCGGCCGGGCCATCTTCGGAGAGAGACACTGAGCTATGTACACCCTCAGACGCATCATCATCCTGCTGTTCGACGTCTACACCCTGGCCATTCTGTTGCAGGTGCTGGGAAGCTGGCTGCTGGCCGCCCGGGTGCGGTTCCCGCTTTGGGCCTACAACGTGCTACACGTCCTCGATCGCATCACGGCACCCCTGCTGAACCCCATCCGCCGCGTCATCCCGCCGATAGCGGGGCTGGACCTGTCGCCCATCGTGGCCCTGGTGCTGTTGCAGATCGTTGAGGGGCTGCTGTTGAGATTTCTGTAGTGGTAGTGAATGTAGGCTGGCTCACTGCTGATGAAGATGGCGTCACTCTCACGCTGCGAGTGGTGCCGCGAGCGCGCAAGAGCGAGATCGTCGGCGTGCATGGGGAGGCACTCAAGGTGCGTCTGGCCGCGCCGCCGGTGGAAGGAGCCGCCAACCGGGCGCTCGTCGCCTTCCTGGCCCGTCGCCTCGGCGTGCGCAAGCAGCAGGTGAGCATCACAGGCGGCAAGCGCAGCCGGCAGAAGCGTGTGCACGTCGCCGGTCTCACAGCGGATGAGGCGCTGGAGCGGCTGTCTGCATCCAGTTGACAGCGACTATGGAAAGCCTCCCTACGACATCCTGCTCGCGCCGGATTTGCAGTCCGGCACCATAGCAGCCTCTGTGCCTCCGTGGCGAGTCTGGCGGTTCTTTCAGCAGAATCCTTGCACAGGAGGTGATCGGCCATGAAGAACTACACAGCGTGCGCTCGCGGGCTGTTGGCCTTCAGTCTGGCCATCCTGGTGGCGACGGGCTGCGTGCCGCCTTCAGCCCCTGTCCCTGTGGAGGAACCGGAGCTGCCCAATGAGACTACTCCTGTCCCCTCGCCTACGGTAGCCACTGCCCCGACGACCATGCCCCCTACCGAGCGCGTACCCGCCGTGGAGAGACCAGATACAGGTGATCGTGTCATCCCCTTGCCCTTCGAATCACCCACAGAGATGGCGGTGGACGACCTGGCCAGCCGACTGGGAGTGGACAGCGGCGACGTTGTGGTCATGGACATCAAGGAACTGGAGATGCCCGCCGCTGACCTGGGCTGTCCGGGCGCTGCAAGCGGTGAAGCAAAGGAAACCCCTGGCGGGATGGTGACGGGGCAAGAGATCGTCCTGGCTGTGGGCAGCAGCGAATACGTCTACCGGGCCCACGGATGGCAGGTGGTGGCCTGTCGGCCCCCGGCAGAGTTACCGCCCCTGCCAAAAGCGCCGCCTCCGGGTCAGGTCGGAGCCCCCACCGAGACTGCGCGGCAGGATCTGAGCAAACGACTGGGGATGAGCCTTGAGGAGATCGAAGTGCAGTCGGTGAAGGCGGTGGAGTGGCCCGATGCCAGCCTGGGCTGCCCGCAGCCGGGAATGATGTACGCCCAGGTGATCACGCCGGGCTACCGCATCCTGCTCAAGGCTGGCGACGAGACCTACGAGTATCACAGCGACCAGAAGCGTGCCATCCTCTGCCAGCCAGAGCCCATCGAATGAACTCGATGTCTGACACCAGAAACCTGCTGAAGCAGGTTGGAGTGGCGTTGGCAACATGTTTCAACCTCTCCGCTGACGACCTTACCCCCTCAACGTAGGATCAACGGCAGGTAGCGCAGGTGCCTTCTCGGCGTGGCTGTCGGTGTTAGCGTGGCGGTCGCCGCCGGTGTAGGCGTGTCAGTGGGTGTGGGCGTGTCAGTTGGCGTGGGCGTAGCGGTCGGCGTGGCGGTGGGGCTGAGCACGGAGAGAAGCACGCTGCGGGTCTGGCTGCCAAAGGTGGCGGTGACGATCACGCTGCTGCCAACCGCGCCGCCCTCGAAGTCCAGCGTCGCTGTCGCCAGACCGCCCAGCGTCAGGCCCAGCGTCGGCGAGATGACGCCCCCGTCGCTGGTGAAAGCGATGGCCGCGCCGCCGCCTGCCGGCCGTCCATCTCCATCTCCATCGGCCAGCATGGCGGTGATCTGCGCCTGCCCACCGCCCGGCGGCAGCCAGTCCGGTTCGACCGAGAGAGTCAGGCTCAACTCTGCCGCGGCGGCTTCGACGGCCCGGCGGGCGTTGATCCGCCCCCATCCCAGCTCCTCATCCCAGCCGGGGGATGTGGCACCGTTCACGTCGTCGGCGCTCTGCCCTAGCAGCCACTCCACCTCGTCCGGTGTGAGCCAGGGTTGCAGGGAGAGCAGCAGGGCCGCCAGCCCGGACACGTGCGGCGTAGCCACGGACGTGCCAGCTTGCTGGAAGTAGAATCCCGCCGCCGAAGCACTGTAAATGCCAACCCCCGGCGCGGCCAAGTCTACCTCGGGACCTCGATTGGAAGCGTACCAACGATTGTCGGTCTGGTCGGTGGCAGCCACGGCGATGACGTGCTCACAGGCCGCAGGGTAGAGCACTGGCTGGCCCTGGTATCCCTTGTTGCCCGCAGCGGCGGCGAGCAGCGCCCCCCGCTCGTGGGCGTAGTCCACTGCCTCCTGGAGAGTCTGGGAAGCGGGCGTTCCCCCCAGGCTGAGGTTGATCACCGTGGCTCCCTGGTCGGCTGCGTATTCGATGCCAGCGGCGATGTCCGAGTAGAACCCTATGAGATTATCGTACAGCACGCGCACCGGCATCAATTGCGCGCCCCAGGACAGGCCGGAGATGCCCACGCCGTTGTCTGTGGCGGCAGCAGCGATGCCCGCCACATGGCTGCCGTGTCCAGCAGGGTCCTGCACAGTGCCATCTTTTCGAGGATCGCCATTCCGGTCGACGTAGAAGTGACAGCCATGCACGTCGTCCACACAGCCATTGCCGTCGTCGTCCAGGCCATTGTCAGGGATCTCGCCCTCGTTGACCCACAGTTTGGCAGCCAAGTCGGGATGGTCGAGGTCAATGCCGCTGTCCAGCACGGCGATGACCTGTTCCGTATCGCCGACCGTCAGATCCCAGGCTGCGGGAGCCTCGATCACCGGCAGTGCCCATTGCTTATACCACTCCGGATCGTTGGGCGTTCGCGCCGCGTGGGCCACGTGGTCAAGCTCGGCGTACTCCACCGCGGGATGCCGGCTCAGCGCTGCCGCTACCGCCGCTTCCCGACCCACAGCCACGGCCAGCACCTGCACGCCCAGCCCCGCAAGCTCCCGCACCGGCTGCGCGTCCAGCGTTGCCAGCACTCTGCGTTGAGCAAGGCGACCGGCGCCAGGGCGGAATCTGACCAACACCGCTCCAGGGCGATAGGCAGCCACCTCCGGCGGCAATGGCGCGGTTGGCAGCGTGGCCGCACCTCCCTGCCCCACCAGTGCCAGCAGCAAGATCACGGTGCAGCAAGCGCCAGCAAGCCTGTTCGCTATCCGCATGGCAAACGACGCCCCCTCAGCATTCGATGTCCAACACGGCGAGCATTGTATCATCGCCGACCGAAAGCGGCAAGTTGCTGGTTGACATCTCAGGCCAGAGAGGGTAGAATGGAGCAACTTTCCCTTGATTCACCAGGACGCGGATGAACACGGACGAACGAAGAAGCATGAACACAGACAATGCCACGTCAAGCAGCGCCGCCCGGCAGCTCAAGCGCATCCTCATCGTCTGCACAGGCAACATCTGCCGCTCGCCGATGGCGACCGGGCTGCTGCGCCAACGGCTGGCCGAGGATGGGCTGGATGACGACGTGATGGTGTATTCGGTCGGCACATGGGGGCTAGATGGCGAGCCAGCTAGCGAGCACGCTGTGCACGTTATGGCCGAGCGAGGGGTGGACATCAGCGATCACCGGGCCCGCACGTTGCAGCGGCATGACGTCGAGTCCGCCGACCTGATCCTGACGATGGAAGAACGTCACCGCCGCTCGATATTCTACGCTCAACCGGGGATGCTACGGAAGGTATTCTTGTTCAGCGAGATGGCGGGAGAGCACAGCGACGTGGAGGACCCCTATGGCCTCCCCATCGAGGAGTATCGCCGCTGCGCCGACGAGTTGGAGCGCCTTTTCTCTCAGGGCTATGACCAGATGCTGCAACGGCTAGACGTTCCGGCGGCGTAGCTTTCTGGCTCGTGGACAGGGCATTTGTCAACCTCTGCCAGCGGTGGTACAATGGCACTGTGTGAAGCCTACGGAGGCACTGGTTGAGCTTCACAAGGTTCAGGTTGCCCCTCCCTGCATCTTTCATGACTCTTGCTTCCCTCATGCTGCTTGACAGGCGCAATCATAATCTGCATTCTGAATGGAGGTATCACAATGCCCAAGAACCGCAAGACCATGGCCATCCTCACCGGTGGTGGGGACGTGCCGGGGCTCAATCCCTGCATGAAACAACTCGTCTATCGCGGCATCGACGCCGGCTATCGCGTGCTTGGCTTCCGCCGCGGCTGGGCAGGGCCGCTGTTCTACAATCCCGACGATGACAGGCCCCAGGAAAACCAAGTCGTCGAGCTGACCAAAATGAAGGTGCGTACCATTGACCGCACGGGCGGCACGTTCCTCCACACCTCGCGCACCAACCCGAGTCTCGTGTCTCGCCAGAATGTGCCGGGATTCCTGCGTTCGGAGATAGAATCGCAGCCGGAGGAGGCGGAGCGATTGGATTTCACGCCCCACGTGCTGCGCGTGCTGGAGCACCTGGGCGTGGACGTAATCATCCCCATCGGAGGCGATGACACGCTGAGCTACGCAGCGCGCATCCACAGCGAAGGCTTCCCCGTCATGGCCATTCCCAAGACGATGGACAACGATGTCTACGGCACCGACTACTGCATCGGCTTCTCCACCGCCGTGACCCGCAGTGTGAGCTTCATCCACGCCCTGCGCACCTCGGCTGGTTCGCACGAGCGCATCGCTGTGATCGAGCTCTTTGGCCGGAACTCCGGAGAAACCTCGCTCGTCGCTGCTTACCTCGCCGGCGTGGAGCGAGCCATCATCTCCGAAGTGCCCTTCGATCCCAAGAAGCTGGCCCCCCTGCTGATGAAAGACAAGCGCGCAAACCCCAGCAACTACGTCATGATGACCATCAGCGAGGGAGCGAGGTTGATCGGCGCTGAGGTTGTTGAAGACGGCAAGCCTGACGCCTACGGCCACAAGAAGCTGGGCGGCATCGGGCAGGTCACCGCTGAGATGCTGAGAGAACTCACCGGCGAGAACACGCTCTATCAGCGACTGAGCTACCTGATGCGCTGCGGCGAACCCGACTCCCTGGACCTGATGGTGGCCATTAACTATGCAAACATGGCCATGGACCTGATCAAACGAGGCTCCAGGGGGCGCATGGTGGCGCTGCGTGCCGGTGTCTACACCCACGTGCCTATCAGCAGGAAACTGGAAGGCACCAAGCGCGTGGACGTAGATGAGCTGTACGACACGGAAGAGTATCGTCCCAAGATAGTCCACACGTTGGGCAAACCAATGTTCCTGACCTGAGACCTGTAACCCAGAACGTGTATCAAAACCTTGCCGAATTCCTGGAAGAAGGCGAAACTGTCGCTCTGGCCACTGTTATCCGCGCCCGGGGTTCCGTGCCGCGGGGAGTGGGGGCCAAGATGATCATCCATCGCGAAGGTCGGCACGCGGGCACGGTCGGCGGGGGCTGCGGCGAGGCGGCGGTGATGCGGGTCGCGCTGGACGTGCTCGCCACAGGACAGCCCACCATCGTCTCCGTGGATCTCACCGGCGAGGTTGCCATGGAAAGCACAGCCGTCTGCGGAGGCGTGATGGACATCTTCGTAGAGCGGATGCCCAGCCCGCCACTCACCCTTGCCAAGCTGCAGCCGCTCCTGGACACCGTCGCGAGGCGAGAGCCTGTGGCGTTGGCCACCGTGGTCGCCGCACCGCCAGAGAAAGCTCATCTCGTAGGCAACAAGACGATGATCTGGCCTGATCGGGAGCCACTGGGCAGCCTGGGGATGGGAGATCTGGAGCCACAGGCATTAGCCGACGCTCGCCAGGCGCTGGAGATGCGACAACACAGGCTGATTTGCTGTGCGAAAGACGGTGCCCAACCCCTGGCCGACGCCGAGGCAGCAGTCCCGCCACGAGGGACACGCAGCACGGACACGCAAGACCCCCGTTTCGACTTCGACTATGAAAAGGATGCCATCTGGGTCTACATAGATGTGCAGCGCAGGCCACCCAGCCTGGTCATCGTCGGCGCAGGACACGTTGCCCAACCGCTGGCCGAGATGGGCCGGTTGTGCGACTTCACTGTCACCGTGCTCGACGACCGCTTGCAGTTCGCCAACCGCCAGCGCTTTCCACAAGCGGAGCAGGTGATCGCCGGACCGATGGCCGAGACCCTGCGCGATCTGCCGCTGGATGGGGACACGTACGTCGTGCTCATCACCCGCGGGCACCAGTACGATGTGGAGTGCCTCCTGGAAATCGTGGACAGGGAGTTGGCCTACCTGGGCATGATCGGCAGCCGCCGCCGCGTGCGCGGGGTGTTCAAGCTGCTGCAGGAAGAGCGGGGCATCCCACGAGAGAAGCTCCGGCGGGTGCATGCGCCCATCGGCCTGGACATCGGAGCCCAGACTCCGGCGGAGATCGCCCTGACCATCATGGCCGAGGCGATCAAGGTCTACCGCGGCGGCAAAGTGCGCTCGCTGTCCGATGACTGGTGAAAAGCTGTCAGCGGATGAAGCGGATGAAGCCGATGGACGGGAACGAGATCAGCCTGATCCGCTCAATCCGCTGATGATCCAGTTCTCTAAGCGCCCACGAAAGGACAGTAAGTATGCCCCTATCGGCTAACCACGCCACTACGCCACCATCCGTTCTGGAAGGCATCACCGTCATTGACTTCACCCAGGCGCTGGCCGGCCCCTATTGCACCATGCTGCTGGGCGACCTGGGCGCTGACGTGATCAAGATCGAACGGCCCGGCGTGGGCGACCAGTCCCGCGGCTGGGGACCGCCCTTCCTTGAAGCCGAGAGTGCCTATTTCCTCTCCTGCAACCGCAACAAGCGCAGTCTGACGCTCAACGTGGCCAGCGACGAGGGGCAGCGCATAATGCACTGCCTGCTGGAGAGTGCGGACGTCTTCATTAACAACCTGCCGCGACAGAGCTCGCTGGACAAGTACGGCCTGGACGCAATCACCTGGCGGCAGCGCAATCCGCGGCTCATTCACTGTTCCATCACCGGCTTCGGGCGCACGGGCCCCTATGCCAACCGCGGCGGCTACGACGTGCTGGCCCAGGCCATGAGCGGCACCATGGCCCTCACTGGCGAGCCGGAGGGCGAACCAACGCGCTTCCCCACGGCCATCGCCGACATCACCGCCGGCATCTACGCCCTCACCGGCATCCTGGGGGCACTGCTGGTGCGGGAACGCACGGGAGAAGGCCAGGCGCTGGACATCGCCCTGCTCGATAGTCAGATCACCTGGCTGTCGTATGTGGCCGCCAACTATTTCGCCACCGGCGAGCGCCCGCCTCGCCTGGGCAATCTGCACCCCACTATCGTCCCATATCAGCCATTCCGAGCCAGAGATGAGTTCTTCATCGTCGGCATAGGCTCGGAGCGGCTGTGGCAGCGCCTCTGCCAGGCGTTGGGCCTTGAAGAGACGCTGATGAACGATCCCCGCTTCGCCACTAATGCCAACCGATTGGCACACCGCGAGCAACTCGTCTCGCTGCTGCAGCCCATCTTCCTCCAAGAGGACACTGCCCACTGGCTGGAGACCCTCACTGCCGCTGGCATTCCCTGCAGCTCCATCAATCACGTGGACGAGGCGTTGAACGACCCGCAGGTGCTAGCGCGGCAGATGATCGTGGAGTTGGAGCATCCGCTCAGCGGCGTGGTCAGATCGCTGGGCTGCCCCATCGTCCTGTCCGACACACCAGTCAGCTACCGGCTGCCGCCACCCCTGCTGGGCCAGCACACGGAGGAGATACTGACCGGCCTGGGCTACGATTCGGCAGACGTGGATCGGCTTCGAGCAGCCGCTGTGGTGTGATGTCCCCACGTCAGTTGCGTCAAGGATTCTGATGCATCCTACGACTACTGAAGAAACGCCAGACTCGCCACAGAGGCACAGAGAGCACGGAGATTCTTAAGGTATCTCCCAAGAACCCTATGTCTTCTACGTTTGATGGTGAACAACCTTGTCTCTGTGGCTGAATGGCCTGTCTTCGGGGGAGTCATCCTACGAGAGGTGTTTGCCGTGCCATACGAGCCAGCAGCAGTGATCCAGTCCTACGAGAGAAACGCCGAGATTGAGGACGAAGCGGAAAAGGGTCGTGTGAGGACCGTGTGAGGACCGTGTGAGCACCATGAGGAACTCGATACAGGAGAAACCACTCGAAGGCAAAGTTGCCATCGTCACCGGCGCTGGTCGAGGGATGGGGCGCAGCATCGCCCTGGCCTTGGCTGGCAATGGTGCGCGACTGTCTCTGGCCGCCAGAACCGAGACGGAACTGCACGCTGTCCAGGCCGAGATCGAAGCCTTCGGCGGCCAGGCAGCGAGCTTCCCCACCGATGTCAGTTCAGAAACAGCGGTGGTCCAGTTGGTACGCAACACCGTCAAGCGGTTCGGACGGCTGGACATCGTCGTCAACAACGCTGGCATCGGCATCTTCGGGCCCTTGGCCGAGACGACCACCGAGCAATGGGATCGCTTGATGGCGGTCAATGCCCGTGGCCCGTTCCTGCTCTGCCGGGCAGCCATTCCGTACCTGAGGCAGCAAGAGCAATCTTTCATCATCAACGTGACTTCGGTCGTGGGCCTGAAGGGTTACGTCAACCAGGCCGCATACAGTGCGTCCAAACATGCGGTGATGGGCATGAGCAAGGCCTTGGCCAAGGAAGTGCAGCAGGACGGCATCCGGGTGCACGCCATTTGTCCGGGGGGTGTAGATACACAGATGGTCAGCCAGGCGCGTCCCGATCTCGACCGATCGGTGCTAATGCAGCCGGAGGACATTGCCGACATTGTGCTGTTTCTGGTCACACGGCAGGGCAATGCCGTCATTGACGAGATACGCGTCCGGCGAGCGGCATCAGCGCCCTGGGCATGATTCTGCATGCGAGGCTCGTAGTAGCGACTCAATGCCATAAGTCAAGGTGTAGCACAGGGCCTTGTGCCCGTTTTCTGCCGCCACAAGACGCCCACAGGAGGCTAGACTACGCTTGACTTGATGACATTGAGTAGAGAATTCAGTCGCTTTGGCGCCACTATAAACGACTGAAGTCATCACTGCGAGCAGAACCGCCAATGTCAGGCCTGCAGAGTTCAGGTGCTGGAAGTTCCTTGGGAAGATGCTCTGCACCATCGGAGTAGTCCGTCAGATCCTAGAAGAGTTACCATAGGAGGTACCATAGATGGAACGCTATCGCGTCAAACCTGGCAGTCACGTCAACCTGGAGGAGTGGGATGCCAGCGATACCGGCGGTTTCGACGGCGGCAAGGGGTCTGCCAAGGATCGCCTGGAAGAACTCAATGAGGAACTAGAAGAACTGCAAGAACTGCTCTACGCCGAGCACAAGCGCAAAGTGCTGATGGTCCTGCAGGGCATGGACACCAGCGGCAAGGATGGCACCATCCGCCACGTGTTTGAAGGGGTCAACCCCCAAGGTGTACGGGTGGCCAGCTTCAAGGTACCGACGCGCATCGAACTCGACCACGACTACCTGTGGCGCGTCCACCAGCAAACGCCCCGAAAAGGGGAGATCGTGATCTTCAACCGCAGCCACTATGAGGATCTGCTGGTGGTGAGAGTACACAGCTTGGTGCCGCCGGAGGTCTGGTCGCGGCGATACGCACACATCAATGACTTCGAGCGGTTGCTGGCCGAGGAGGGCACCACCATCCTCAAGTTCTATCTGCAAATTGACCTGGACGAGCAGAAGGAGCGGTTTCTGGCTCGACTAAACGAACCGCACAAGCGCTGGAAATTCAGCCTGGGGGACTTGAAGGAACGCAAGCTCTGGCCGCAGTACATGCAGGCCTACGAGGAGGTTCTGAACAGGACCAGCACGAAGTGGGCGCCCTGGTATATCGTGCCCGCCAACCGCAAGTGGTATCGCAACCTGATGATCGCCACCATCCTCGTAGACACCCTCAAGGGCTTGGACATGAAGTATCCCCAACCCGAAGAGGGTCTGGACGATGTGGTGATCGAGTGACGAACTGGTGACAAACTGATGGAGAAAGACCTAGACGACACATTGCATCAGGAGGTTTCAGGCATGACCCGATACAAGATCATCGTCAACCCGACTTCCGGCAGAGGGGCCGCCGAGGGCGCTGTGCCCCTCATTGACCAAATGCTGAGCGACCATGGCCTGGAGTTCGACATGGTACGCACGCAGCGTCCCTGGCAGGCCGCCGAACTGGCCCAGCAGGCCGTCACGGACGGATACGACGTTGTAGTCGCTGCAGGCGGCGACGGCACCGCCAACGAGGTGCTGAACGGCTTGATGTGGGCCAAGCTGGCCCCGCTTGCCCCGCTTGGGGCGGGGCTTGGGGCGGGGCTGGCTGGCACCGGTAGCGCCGCCATGGGGATACTGAGCGTGGGGTGCGGCAACGATTTCGCCTTTGGCATGGGCATACCCGACGATCTGGCGGCAGGCTGCCAGGCGCTGGCGCAGAACCACCGGCGCACGATTGACGTCGGTCGGGTCGTGGGCGGGCTGTATCCGGAAGGTCGCTACTTCGGCAACGGCGTGGGCATCGGCTTCGACGCCGTGGCTGGGTTTGTGGCTCTGGAGATGAAACGGCTGAGCGGCTTTCCCTTGTACATCGTTGCCGCGCTCAAGACCATCTTCCTGTACTACAAAGCCCCGCTGGTGCGCATCGAATACGACGATCAGATGTTCACCATGCCCGCGCTGATGGTTTCGATCATGAACGGGCGCCGCATGGGCGGCGGTTTTCTGATGGCCCCAGAAGGGGAAGTTGATGACGGCCTGCTCGATCTCTGCATGGCGGAGGAGGTCAGCCGAGCCCGCATCTTCACCCTCATCCCCCGCTTCATGGCTGGCACACAGGCCACCCAGAAGCCCATCAGAACCGGACGAACGCAGCGCATCGTCGTGACCGCTGTCGAGGGTATCCTGCCTGCCCACGCCGATGGTGAGACGCTCTGCACCGAGGGACAGCAACTGACTGTGGAACTGCTGCCGAGCCAGATAGACATCATCTGTCCGTCACCAGAGGCTCGCTGATGACACTCACCGGACGCGCGGTGAACTCATCCATCAGGATGCTGACCACTCTGCTCTGCCGTGTACACGCGGATGAGTTGGCGCAGGTGCCAGAGCGGGGACCGCTCCTCCTGGTCGTCAATCACATCAACTTCCTGGAGGTGCCCGTTCTGATCACCCGGCTGCAGCCTCGCCCGATCACGGGCTTTGCCAAAGCTGAAACTTTGGACACTCCAGGCCTGCGCTACCTCTTTACCCTGTGGGAAGCCATTCCAATACGCCGAGGCGAGCTGGACATGACCGCTTTGCGCCAGGGGTTGGCCGCACTGGAAGCTGGCCGCATCATGGCTATCGCCCCAGAAGGCACTCGCAGCGGGCACGGGAGGCTACAGCGCGGCCTTGGCGGCATGGTGTTCCTGGCGTTGCACAGCGGAGCGCCACTGCTGCCTATCGTCTACTATGGAGCAGAGAACTACAGACGCGACTGGGCCCGCCTGCGACGCCCCGACTTTCATATCGTGGTCGGCCAGCCGTTCCATCTGCGAGCACAGGGAATCAGGGTGACTGGCGAGGTAAGGCAGCAGATGACCGACGAGATCATGTACCAGTTAGCGGCACTGCTGCCCCCGGCCTACCGCGGCCACTACGCCGACCTATCTGCGGCCACTGAAACGTATCTGCGCTTTTCCGCACCGTCCAAGAGCAATCTGCAGCGTGCTCGCGACTGCAAGATGCTTGAGAAGGAAAGATGGCATTAGGGTAGAAGTGACACGTGGGGCAGGCTTTCGAGCCTGCCAAGCAGCCTGGAAAGGCTGCTCCACGTGCGACTCTTGCCTCAATATGAAAGATGTTAGCAGCCAGCGGTTCGTATCGCGGCGCGCTGCACACCTCGAGCGATGGATTGCTGTGATGAACGACGATGTCCTCATTGGTCTAATGGCCGTCACTTTCCTGCTCAGCCTGATACTGGTTGCCCTCTTGTGGTGGATGGCAGCCAAGTCCGTCACCACTCGCCGATTCTGGGAACTGCTGGCTGCCGCGTGGACACTGAACCTCCTAGCTGACGTCGGCTGGGGGGTTCACGAGATGGTCGGAGGTATAGGACAACCTGCCTGGACGGATGCCCTCTACCTGGGGCGGTATGTGCTGATCTTGCTCGCCTTTTGGCTGCACCCGAAGGCCTGGCCCCGGCGGCGGCGGTTGCAAGTTCTGGCTGCGATGGTCCTGGCCTGTCTGGTGCTCTGGTTAGTCCTGGCGCGGCCCGCCTGGGTCATAAGCCAGGAGCCGTTGGGATTCATCCTCGGGCGAATGTGCTACCCGATTCTAGATGCGGGACTGCTTTGCGCAGCCTGGTCACGTTGGCGGAGCGTCTCGGCCGCCTCGCTCCGCCAGGCGATGGCGCTGATCACTCTGGGCATGCTGTCGTACGGTGTGGCCAACTGGATCAATTTCGGCGTGCCCATGATGCCGTCGCCCATTGCTGAAATCTACTTGCTTCTGGCCAACCTCTTCTGGCTTCTCACCACCGCGCTTGTCGGCCTGGCCGCTTGGCGGTTCCTGAGACAGGGGAAGGCCCACAGTAGCTTGCGCCAGCAAGATCGTGCGACGAAGTGAGGACGCGGACACAGCGAGAGTCTCACAACCGATCGAGGAGATGACCTGTGGGCAATCAGATCGAAAGACAGTTGTCACGGCGGAGGCAGACAATAGCCTGCTTCGGACTGGTCTTCCTGGGGCCGGCCTTGGCACTGTGGGCAGTCCTCAGATGGCGGGCCCATCTCGATGTGCTGCCATCATGGCTGCTCGCCATCACAGTGATCGCCCTCCTGGCATACGGCTACGACAAGATCGCCGCCATCTTGAAGTGGCCACGGGTTCCTGAGGTAGTACTCCTCGTGCTCACCCTCGCGGGCGGCACCGTCGGCGCACTGATAGGGATGCTCCTCTTCAGACACAAGACATCAAAGCGGGGATTCCTGCTCCGATTCGCTCTGGTTGCAGCCATTCAGCTTGCACTGATCGCCGCCTACTGCACACTGATCAGACGATAGCTGCGTCTGTGTGCAGGACTGTACCTGAGTACAATGCCAATCTCGTCCGAGAGCCCGATGACAGGGAGGGAATGCTGTGCCATAATGTAGGCGAAGCCACAAAACGTTAACAGGAGACACCGATGCAGAGCGATTCCCGCCGCCTACAGATGCGGCTGCAACACAAACTGATCCTTTCCCACGTGGCGGTGACCCTGGGGGCAGTCCTCGCCGCCGAGGCGCTGACCTTAGGAGCCATGGCTCTGATCACACGCCAGTCTCCGTTCGTTGAACGCGCCTGGGGACTCACCCTCGCCTGTGTAACGATCACCGCCGCGCTGGCGGGGTTGCTGCTGGGGGCGTGGGCCAGCCGCCGCGTCGGCCGCCGTGTGCTACGTGCTCTGGACGTCAGCCGCTCCTGGCTGCGCGGCAACCTCTCCCTACGCGTCGCCGATCCCATCGCTGATGAGCTGGGCCTGCTGGCAGAACAGATGGACCTGCTGGCCGAGCACCTGCAGAACGACGAGCAAGACCTGGACACGCTGCGAGAGCACAACGCCCGCCTCACCGATCAGGTGCGTGCCCTGACGGTGGTCGAAGAACGGAATCGACTGGCTCGCGAATTGCACGACAGCGTCAAACAACATCTCTTCAGCCTGACCATGACGGCCAGCGGTATCCGCACCCGCTTCGACGCGCTGCCGGACGTGCCAGAGGACCTGGCCGAGATGGTGCATGAGGTGGAAAAAACAGCCCAGACCGCCCAGCGAGAGATGACCCGTCTCATTGAGGATCTGCGTCCGACGCCGCTTCGAGAGCAAGGGCTGGCCGCGGCGCTGGATGATTACACCTTGCTCTTCGGAGCCCGCGAACACCTCCTGATCTATCTGGAAGTGCAGGGCAACGATGGGCTCTTGCCCCCGTCGGTGGCCGAATCCCTCTATCTCGTGGCCCGGGAGGCACTGCACAATGTCGCCCGACACGCCCGAGCCACCCGCGTGGACGTGCATCTGCGCTGCATCCCCGAGCTGGTGGCGCTGACCATCCGCGACAACGGCGTCGGCTTCGACACCGGACCGGCCCGCCTGCCGAGGCGCGGGCAGGCCCGCCGTGGTCTGGGGCTGGCGAACATGCAGGAGCGCATCATGGCCGTCGGCGGGCGGCTGATCGTGGAAAGCCAGATTGGCACAGGCAGCACGGTGTCAGCCGAAGTCGGGCTCACCCACCCGTTGGGGGCGCAGACAGAACTGGCGCGGCTGGACAGGGAACGCCCCCGCCCAACGATCGAGAACTGGGCCTGGCTGGGCCAGAGGCTGGTCATCCCCGTGGGACAGACCTGGCCGTGGCTCCCTGCCGACCAGACTCATCTGCGCGGACCGCTGGTGGAACCCATCGAAGAACCCCTGCAGGTCAGGAAGAGCAGCCGATTTCTGGGCCTCACCAGCAGCTACGTCTTGCGATGGGGCCAGCCCCGCCCCAAGCGGGGCCAGCATCGCAGGGACTTGGTGCGGCTACACCCCAGCCGGTCAGGATACGAATGGGAAGCTGACGGTGCATCGTGGGCGCTGCGCCGCATCCGCGG
>CBDURC010000046.1:0-15725 GCA_965369635.1 uncultured Anaerolineales bacterium
GGAGCCAGCGGTTGAGCTGGGGCGCTACGCCCCGGATTTCACCTTGCCAGATATGAACGGCAAATCGGCGACGCTGAGCGACTGGCGGGGAAAGCTGGTGCTGCTCAACTTCTGGGCCTCCTGGTGTGCGCCGTGCCGGCAGGAAATGCCGTTGTTGCAGGCGACGCACGAGGCTTATGCTGACGATGGCCTGGTCGTGCTTTCCATCAACATGAAGGAGGAGGCACAGCGGGTGGAGGGCTTCGTCGAGGACCTGGGACTGGCCTTCACCGTGCTCCTGGACGAAGGGGCAGATGTGGCTAAGCTGTACCGCGTGCGTGGCGCGCCGACGACCTACTTCATTGACCGCGACGGCGTTATTCGCCAGCGGCACGTAGGCCCGCTGACGACGGATATGTTAGCCTCGATATTGAGTGGCGAGAGGGCCTATCCCCACCCATCCCCATAGTCAAAGGGAGGCGGCGGTGTCAGATTGTGTCGCTCGTGGTGGTGTCAATGGATGCCGCGTCCGCCACCCTGCCGCTGGACGTGGCCGTCCAGTGGGAGCAAACACCTGTAGGTGGGTAATGGAAGGGCCGCTCCAGATCGGAGTGGCCCTTCTGTGGTCCCCGTATCCATCGGAGTTCAGCGGGGGCTATGGCTCACGTCGTCGTGGCAGACCGCGCACTGCCTGCGATCCTCGTCTGAGAAGTAGAGGTGCGAAGCGGGCAACGGCGGCATGGTGGCCGAGCTTGCTGATTGGTTGTAGTGGCACTCGTAGCAGCGACGCCAGTCGAACTCGCAGGTTGGTAGCGGCTCTTTGTCGTTGCCACCGAGGTGAATGGGTATCATGCGTAACCCCTTCAGGCGGGCGCCGATCTCGCCAGCCAGGCCGGCATCCGCGTGACACTGGTGGCAGTTGACGCTTTGGTGTGGCGAGCGCCGCCATCCTTCGTATGTGGGTACCATTCCGTGACAACGGGCGCAGAAGGATGGATCGGTGGTATACACGAAGGTGCTGCTTGCAGCGACGAGGAGCAGGGCCAGCAGCAGGAGGGCGACGACGATGAACCGCTTGGATGGTGATGACGTTCGGCCAAGTCCTCTTCTCCCTTTTCTCCCCTTTCTCAATGTTGAATGTTCGTCCTTCATCTTGTTATCAGGCTCTTCAGGCGGGCATCCAGCTTGATCTGCTGGGCTTGCAGTTCCGTTAGCTTGTCACGCTCTCGCTGCACGACCTGCGCCGGCGCTTTGCTCGTGAAACCGGAATTGGCCAGCAGGCTCTCAGTTCGAGCGATCCGCTGTTCTGTTTGTTCCAGCTCTTTGCTTAGGCGGGCCCTTTCTGCCTTCAGATCGACCATGCCGGCCAGCGGCAGATGCACCGTCACGCCGCCGACCACCAGCGTCATCGCCTGTTCGGGCGCTTCTATGGCCTCGGCGATCTGGAGTTGCGCCCCGTCCAGCTTGGCCAGGGAGGAGAGGGTCATCTGCTGCTGTGACAGGAGATGCGTGTGTTTCCCGGCGCCGAACAGCCCGGCGATGCGTCTGCTGGGCCGAACGTCATGTTCCGCCCGCACATTACGAATGGCCCGCACCAGGTCCATGATCAGCCCCATCTGCACTTCCGCCTCACTGTCCGCTATTCCCGCCTCTTCAGGCCAGCAAGCCACCATCAGCGCTTCAGGCTGGTACCCATCTCCTGCTCCTTGCTCCCTGCTCCCTGCTCCCCTCACCAGATTCTGCCATATCTCCTCGGTGACGAAGGGCATGAAGGGGTGCAGCAAGCGCAGCGTGCGCTCCAGCACGTAGACGAGCACCTGCTGCGCCGTGGCCTTGGCCTCGGCGTCGTCGCCATATAGCCGTAGCTTGGCGATCTCCAGGAACCAGTCGCAATACTCGCCCCACAGGAAATCGTGGATTTGCCGCCCCGCCTCCCCGAACTGGTAGTTCTCCAGCAGCCGGTTGATGTCGGCAGTGAGCTTGCTGAGGCGGCTGAGAATCCAACGATCAGCGAGTTCCAGGTTTGAGGGTTCAACCTGAAACCTGAAACCTTCGAACCTGAAACCATCACCCAGGTTGCTGATGACCAGCCTTGCCGCGTTCCAGATCTTGTTGGCGAAGTTGCGCGCCGCCTCGATACGCTTGGGGTTCAGCTTGCTGTCCTGTCCTGGGGTGGAACCGGTGAGCAGTGCGTAGCGCACAGCGTCGGCCCCGTATTCCTCGATGGCGAACAGGGGATCGTACTTGTGGGCGTCGGGCATGGACTTGTGGATTCTCTTTCCCTCCTCGTTGCGCACCAGACCGTGCAGGTAGACGACACGATAGGGCACCTCATCCTCCAGCATGGCCAGCCCCAGCATGATTTCCCTCGCTACCCAGAAGAAGAGGATGTCATAGCCGGTCTCGCGCACGGCGTTGGGATAGAAGCGACGCAGGTCTGCCGTATCGTCGGGCCAGCCCAGTGTGCTGAAGGGCCACAGGCCGGAGGAGAACCAGGTGTCCAGGATGTCCTCGTCCTGGTGGATATGGGTGCTGCCGCACTGTTGGCATTCCGTCGGATCCTCCAGCGCTGCCCACTGCGCCTCGCAATCGTCACAGTACCAGACGGGGATGCGGTGTCCCCACCACAGTTGGCGGCTGATGCACCAGTCGCGGATGTTTTCCAGCCAGTTGTAGTAGACTTTGGCGAACCGCGCGGGCACGATGCGGACGCGCCCATCGCGCACCGCCTGCAGCGCCGCGTCCGCCAGGGGCTGGATGCGCACGAACCACTGCGCCGAGAGCATGGGCTCCACGACCGTGTGGCAGCGCTGGCAGTGGCCCAGGGCGTGATCGTGTGGCTGTCGCTTGAGAAGTTGCCCGCTGGCTTCCAGATCGCGCAGCAGCGCCTTGCGGGCCTCGTACCGATCCAGGCCCGCGTAGGGCCCCGCCTCTTCGTTGAGCGTGGCGTCTCGGTTCATGATATTGATCATCGGCAGGTCGTGCCGCTTGCCCACCTCGTAGTCGCTGGGATCGTGCCCCGGCGTGACCTTCACCGCTCCGGTGCCGAAGGCTGGGTCCACGTACTCGTCGGCGATGATGGGGACGCGGCGACCCAGAGCGGGTAGGATGGCCGTGCGCCCGATCAGGTCTCTGTAGCGCTCGTCGTCGGGATGCACGGCCACGGCGGTATCCCCCAGGATCGTCTCCGGCCGCGTGGTGGCGACCTCAATGTGTCCGCCACCCTCCAGGAAGTAGCGCACCGTCCACAGATTGCCCGTCGTGTCCTGGTATTCCACCTCCAGGTCTGACACGGCGGTCACGCAGTGAGGGCACCAGTTGACGAACTCGCCGCGGTAGATCAGCCCCCGCTCGTACAGGCGCACGAAGGCGGTACGTACAGCGCGGCCTAGACCCTTATCCATGGTAAACCGCTCTCGCTCCCAGTCGCAGGAGGTGCCCAGCCGGCGATGCTGCTCGGTGATGATGCCGCCGTAGTGTTTCTTCCAGGCCCAGCCGAGCTTCATGAACCAATCCCGTCCCAGGTCCACACGGCTCAGCCCCTCACTTCCCTCGGGCAGAGGGAAGCCGATCTCTCGCAACAGGTTATCCAGCTTGCGCTGGGCTAGTCCGCGCTCGATCACCGCGTGGGTGGCGATGCTGGCGTGGTCACTGCCCGGCAGCCACAGCGTGGGGTGACCCTTCATGCGGTGGTAGCGGATCATCAGGTCCTGCAGGCCAGCCGTTAGGGCGTGGCCGATGTGTAGCGCGCCCGTGATGTTGGGCGGCGGCATAGTGATGACGAACGATGCCCGGTTAGGATCGGCCAGGCCGCTTTCCATTTGTTGCTCCGGTTTGAAATACCCCTGCGCCTCCCACCAGTCGTAGAGTCGCTGCTCGGTGCCGCGAGGGTCGTAAGTCTTGGGCATAGTGAATTCAGGCATGGTTTCTTCTCCGTCCTGTTCAGGTTTCAGGTTCTAATGTTTCAAGTTTCAGGTTGTTGGTCGTCAGGGGTGACGACCGTTCATATGCGCACGATGCTTGTACACTGACGTCAACCTCTACGTCGTCATCAACAATTGACATGGCCATCACCTCCTTCTCCAATCTCTAACCTCCAGCCTCCAGCCCTCAATGAAAAAAGCCCCTCTCGTCAAGGACGAAAGGAGCTTCCCTCCGTGGTACCACCTCGCTTGGCGGATGGCCAATATCCAATACCCAATACCCGAGTACTGCCATCCACCCACTCTTCGCTGTAACGGGCTTACCCGAACTGGCCTACTGCAAGAGGCTGTTCACCACCTGCCATTAGCCAATTGACTTCCCGGCGACCTTCGGCGGTGCTCGCGTCGGAGGGGGCTCGCACCCGTTGACCCCCGTTCTCTGGCGACGGCGTTCCGCCTACTCCTCCGGTTCGCAGTCTGTAATGATGTTCAGTTGAACGATGACACTAGTATAGCCCAAGACGGCCAGGCTGTCAAATGCAGGTTGAGTCTCTCAATCCCTTTCTGCGGCATAGCAACATGTTCATGGAGAGGCGCTTTTGACATTTGCAGTGATTTCGCTTACAATCATCCCCACGTGAAACCGGAACTGAGGTGACAGTACATGGCTGAAGCGAGACGATTGACGAGTTCCAAGATCCGCCAGGACTTCCTGGATTTCTTCGCCAGCAAGGATCATACCATCGTGCCCAGCGCGTCGCTGCTGCCGGTGGACGATCCTACACTGCTCTTCACTAACGCTGGCATGAACCAGTTCAAGAACATCTTCCTGGGCCTGGAAAGGCGGGAGTACACGCGGGCTGCCGACACGCAGAAGTGCATGCGGGTGGCCGGCAAGCACAACGACCTGGAAGACGTGGGGCCTTCGCCCTACCATCATACCTTGTTCGAGATGCTGGGGAACTGGTCCTTTGGCGATTACTACAAGAAGGAAGCTATTGTCTGGGCTTGGGAGTTGCTCACCGAGGTCTGGGGCTTGCCTAAGGAGAACATCTACGCGACTGTTTTCAAGGACGACAAGGGTGACCTGGGCCTGGACGAGGAGGCGGCTGACTACTGGCGGACGGAGACTGACATCAGCCCCGAGCACATCCGCTTCTTTGGGCGCAAGGACAACTTCTGGGAGATGGGGGACATCGGCCCTTGTGGCCCGTGCAGCGAGATCCATCTGGATCGCGGCCTGGAGTATTGCGACAAGTGCGACGATCCCAATCACGTCTGCCAGGTCAACGGCGATTGCCAACGCTTCATTGAGCTGTGGAACCTGGTTTTCATACAGTACAATCGCCACCAAACCGGCAAGCTGGACGAGCTGTCGGCCAAGCACGTAGACACAGGCATGGGCTTCGAACGCATCGTGAACGTGTTGCAGGGCGTGAAGTCCAACTACGAGACCGACCTTTTTATGCCCATCATTCGGCGCACCCAGCAATTGTTGGGCCACTCCGATGAGCAGCGCGATGAGAACATCATCGCCTACCGCGTGATTGCGGATCACGGTCGAGCTATGACGTTCTTGATTGGCGATGGCGCGCTGCCGTCCAAAGAAGGGCGGGGCTATGTGTTGCGCCTGTTGATCCGCCGCGCCGCCCGCTATGGCCGCAAGCTCGGCTTCGAGGAGCCGTTCTTGGCCGAGATTGCCAAGGTCGTTGTGGAGGTCATGGGGCGTCACTTCAGGGAGATCGTTGACCGGCGACCGTTTATCCTCAAGACCATCACCGAGGAGGAGGAACGCTTTCTGCAAACGCTGGCCACGGGATTGGAGCGGCTCGATCAGATCATGGCCGAACTGATTGCCAGCGGAGAGACGGTCATTATTGGCCAAGATGCCTTCCGCTTGTACGATACCTTTGGCTTTCCTCTGGACATCACTCGCGACGTGGCGCAGGAGCATGGCTTCACCGTGGACGAGGCGGGTTACCAGGAGGCGCTGGAGGCCCAGCGAGCGCGGGCGCGGGCAGCAGCACAGTTTGGTCCCGTTGAAGCGGAGGATCTGCAAGTCTATTTCCGATTGCTGGAGGAACTGCGACGGCGGGACGTCGTCGGCGAAGAGGGAGTGGAGTTGGCCTATGAGCAAGACGTGCAGCGCGACACCACAGTGGTTGCCATGATCCAAGATGGGAAACCTGTGGATGTCGCCCAGCCGGGCGAGACCGTGGAAATCGTGCTGCCTGTCACTCCCTTCTACGTGGAAGCTGGCGGCCAGGTGAGCGACACGGGTGTCATTCTCGGCCAGCGTGACGGTGGCGATGAACCCCTGTGGGAGGTGCGGGTGGATGACGTCCGCCAGCCGGTTCCTGGTCTCATCGTACATGTCGGTGAAGTGATCAATGGCACTGTGCGGCGGGGCGAGAAGGTGATGGTTGTGGGGGACTACGAGCGACGGCTGGATATCATGCGCAACCACACGGCCACGCACATCCTGCATTCAGAGTTGCGCTATGTCCTGGGCGAGCACGTGCACCAGGCGGGCTCGCTCGTGGCCCCCGACCGTCTGCGCTTTGACTTCACCCACTCCAGCATGCTAACTCAGGATGAGCTGGATGCCATAGAGCAGTCGGTGAACGATGCTATCCTGGCCAACTACCCTGTGGGCTCAGAGCATACCTCATATACGGAAGCGGTGGAGGCGGGCGCAATGGCCCTCTTCGGCGAGAAGTACGGCGACCGAGTGCGGGCGATCAAGATAGGCTACCCGAACGAGGAGTTCAGCTACGAACTATGCGGCGGCCTGCACGTTCGCCGCACCAGCGAGGTCGGGCTGTTCCATATCCTTTCTGAGAGCAGTGTGGGTGCGGGCATACGGCGCATTGAGGCGGTGACCGGAAGGGCCGCGCAGCGGCTGGTGCAGGCGCGCATGGCGGAAATGGAGCGGGCGGTGACCTTCCTGGGCAGCCAGCCTGGTGAAGTGGACCGCAAGGTGCTGAGCTTGTTGGACGAAGTGCAGAGCTTGCGCAAGGAAGTGGCCCGTTTGCAGCAGGCGGTGGCCATGCGGGACTTCGAGTTGCTGTTCGAGCGCGTGCAGGATGTGGAGGGGGTACAGGTCCTGGCGGCGCAGGTGGAAGTGGCCGACGAGAGCACCATGCGTGATATGACCGACTGGTTCCGCCAGAAGCTAGGTTCGGGGGTTATCGTGCTTGGTGCGGCCATCAACCGTAGACCGCGGCTGGTGGCTGCCGTCACGCCGGACCTGGTGAAGCGAGGTCTGCACGCCGGTCGCCTGATACAGGCGGTGGCGCAGGTGGTGGATGGCGGCGGCGGTGGCCGGCCGACCATGGCCCAAGCCGGTGGTCGTGACCTCAGCCGCCTGCCTGATGCGCTGGCGCTGGTCAGCGTCTGGGTGGCGGAGAAGCTCGAGTAGGTCCTGGTGGAGGCCTGCTGTCTCATGGGGAGACCACTCCACAAGAGCCACTGGCTGAAGCGTTCACGTGAGGAGTTTCTAGGGCTGTTGTAGATTGCGGGCGTGGGAGTCCGCACTGTCACTTGATTGCAGCCTACTGAGACTATCGTGCCACCTTCTTGGAGGAGAGTGATGAGAACAATCACCCTTGAGATGCAACTACCAGAAGATGCCTACTGGGCGCTTGAGTCGGCGGGCTTTGATAGGCAGAGCCTGGGGGACCGGATGAGACGCGACTTGGCGTTGAGACTCTGCGCCGAGCATGTCCTTTCCTTTGGCAAGGCTGCCAAAGTGGCTGGGAGCAGCTATGCTGAATTCTGGGATCTGTTGGTGCGACGAGGTATCCCCATTGTGGATTATGCCGAGGAGGACTATGAGCGGGACTTGGAGACGATTCAAGCGCTGGTAGAGGAAGGCAAATGAAGAACGGAGAGGTCGTTGTCGCCGACTCTGGTCCACTCATCGGCCTGGCAAAGATCGGCCGGTTTGCTTTGTTGAAAACCCTTTCTCGTTCGATTTCTATCCCTCATCATCAGCAATGAAGGAGATCTGAGGTGCTGATTCTCGAACAGTTCATTGGTTTCGACTGGGATGAAGGGAACAAGGGCAAGAACTGGGACAAGCAGCGGGTCTCCGATTCGGAATGCGAACAGGTCTTTTTCAATCAGCCCCTTTTGATCTTCCCTGATGAAGAGCACTCGGAAGAGGAACAGCGCTACTACGTTTTTGGGTCGAACAGACCAGGGTTGGCGTCTATTTGTGGTCTTCACTCCCCGAAGAGGCAAGATTCGCGTCATTTCTGCAAGGGAGATGACGAGGCGAGAAAGGGCGTTCTATCCACTATGAAGACAAAGCAGATTCCTGCATTCACCTCTGAAGAAGGGGAGCGAGAATTCTGGGCGAACCACGACGCTACAGATTTCATTGACTTCTCTCAAGCCAAGCGAGCGCTTATGCCTAATCTCAGACCCACTCTGAAAAGGGTCTCGATTCGACTCCCAGAGTCTCTTCTTGAATCCATCAGGGTTCTGGCGCACAAGAGAGACGTGCCATATCAATCTTTGATGAAGATGCTTTTGGTAGAGGGGATCGAGCGGGAGCTGTACGCACAGAGGAAATAGTGAGATAGGCGCGGTGATAGCCCCCGACTGGGCAGATGGGCTTGCTGTGAACTCAAGATCACGGCTGCGGATACACGCCTCACTCCATTGGCGAAGGGGAAGTTGGCTTACCAATGCGGTGTAGCGATTCTGCAAAGGCCGTGAGGCCACAGCGTGAGAGTCATGAGCACGGTGGGCATTCTCCTGCTGGGGAAGGCGAGAGGAGCCAAGGAGCAGAGGAGCCAAGGAGCAGAGGAGCCGAGGAGCGGAGGAGCACCCTTGCTCCCGCGCACCCTAGCTCCCATGCTCAAGAGGTCGGGCCTGACATGGGCGACCACGGCTTCCCTTTGTCTTGTCTATGACAGTTGCGACTCAGATCATCGAACTGCCGGCTGACGCTACACTGCCGGCCATTCAGAGGCGATTGGCTCGAGCACAGGTTCCGCGGGTGCTCCTGGTGCTGCCGCGCGGCTCGCAGGCGCTGGCCAATCCCGCTCGCCTGATGCTGCTCCGCCGCCAGGCGCGGCGGCAGGGGCTGCAGGTTGCTCTGGTGACTACCGATCACCTGACGCGGAAACTGGCTCGCCAGGCTGGATTCTCGGTCTTCACCACCGTACGACGCGGGGAGCGGGCCCGTCGCTGGCGTCAACCCAGACCGGAGATTCCACTGCCGACCCGCACGAGGCCGCGCCGCGCCGCGCCGCCAAGGCGCGTAGGACATGGGCGGAAGGGACGGCCACGGCCTATGCTGCGGCGTGATCCCCCGACCTTGCCGGACCGCCGCCTCTCGCGCTGGCAACCGTGGGCCGAGGCGTTGCGACTCCTCGTCCTCTTGCTGATCTGCCTGGCAGGGCTGGGTGCGCTGCTCCTCTTCGTGGTGCCCGTGGCCACAGTTACACTGGTGGCCCCGCGCCAGCCGCTGGCGGTCAGCGTGCCTGTCGTCGCTGCCGTCGGTGTGGAGGAAGTGGACTATCAGGCGGGCCAGGTGCCGGCCCGCATCGTCCAGACGCGGGTGGAAAGGCACGGTTCCATCCCTACCACAGGCCGCCGCGGCGCTCCCGCTGACCCGGCGACAGGCAGCGTGGTTGTCATCAACAGGCAGAACAGCGAAGTTCAGGTACCCGAGCTGACTGTCGTTGGCACGTCCACGGGGGTCAACGTTCGCTTCCAGATCACGGAGGTAGTCACTGTGCCTGCGGGCATCGGCCTGACCGTTGAAGCTCACATTGAGGCGCTGGAGCCCGGTACGAGCGGCAACGTGCCCGCCTTCACCATCAACCGCATCGAGGGTCCCCTCAGCCTGGCGCTGCGGGTGATTAACGACCGTCCCACCGCTGGTGGTAGCGTAACGGAGGTAGGTGTGGTCACGGAGGCTGACAAGGACCAGTTGCGAGCCAGCCTCCTGGAGGAGGTGCGTCAGGAGGCGTACGAACGGTTGGGGGAGATGCTGCGGGAAGGGGAGTTCGTGCCGCCGGACACGGTGGAGACCTACGTGATGGCCGAGACCTTCGACCGTTTCTCCGGAGAAGACGCGGAGACGCTGGGCTTGCGCCTGGAGCTCTTGGCCCGAGGGCTGGCGGTAGACACGCACGGCGGCCAGGAGATGGCTGAGCGAGTACTGGGAGAGCGTATCCCGCCTGGCGTGCGGCTGCTGGATCAGAGACCGCAGTTCGAGATAGGACCCATGACCATCCTGGACGAGAAGAAGCAGAGAGTCCAGTTCGACGTCAGGGCCACGGCGACGATAGTAGGTGGCATAGACACTGCCTCTGTGCGGGCGGCGATTCGGGGGATGGAGTTGCCGGAAGCGCTCGCCGTCCTGCGCAGCGAGTTTGAGTTGGGGGCGGAGCCGCATCTTTCACTGCAACCTGACTGGGTGGACCGAGTGCCGTGGTTGCCGTTTCGCATCTACGTGCGAGTCGTGCCGGGATGAGCCAGGTATCGGGGCGGCTGCTGGCGCTGGACATCGGGGAGCGGCGAGTTGGCGTGGCCGTGAGTGATCCCACAGGGTGGCTGGCGCGGCCGCTGACGATCATTCACTGTCGGTCTAAACGCCAAGACCTCGCCGCCATTGCTCGACTGGTGCAAGAGCAAGGGGTGACGGCGGTGGTGGTCGGGTATCCGCTTAACATGGATGACAGCGTCGGCCCGCAAGCCCGCCGAGTGGCCCGCTACGCCGCTGCACTGGAGCGAGTCCTACCGGTGCCGGTCATGCTTTGGGACGAGCGGCTGTCCAGCGAGGAGGCCGCGTATCGGCTGCGGGCCCCGCTTGGGGCGGGGCGGGCCGCGGCCGGTGGCCGTCGCAAGCGGAGGAAGCATCTGGATGACGCCGCAGCAGCGGTGATCTTGCAGGACTACCTTGACGTTCAGAGAAATCGGCGGGGGAACGAGTAGACGAGGCAACGGGGAGACAGCACATCGCTGTCAGCGGAAAAGCGGAAAGACCGGAACGTTTGTTTTCTGCTCGTTCCGCTGTTCGGCTGACGAGGTGGAGGAGGGCGTTTTGTCGCTTCTGCGGCGTATTTTGCGCATCGGCAACATTCTGCGTTTCGTGATCACTCTGGTAGTGCTGGGTGCCGTGGGGCTGCTGGTGGTTGTCGGCAGCGATCACCTGCTGGGCCAGTTCCAGGCAGCTCGCACGTTGACCCTGCCGGAGGGCGCTAGCCCACTGGCTGCGGCTGGGCAGACCGAGTCCGAGGGATTCGGCCTTGCCACTCTGGAGAATGCGGCCCTTGGCATGTACCTGCGGTTGAACAGCGAGCGTCTTGAATCGCCCGCTGGCACTCACGGCGGTTCGGTGGCCTTCTCTGTGGAGCCTGGAGAGACGGCGACGACCATCGCCAATCGCCTGCAGGAGCAGGGGCTCATCAGCGACTCCCAGCTTTTCCGGCTCTACATGCGCTACGCAGGCGTGGACGCCAAGCTGGAGGCAGGGCAGTTCGCGCTGTCCCCCAGCTTGAATATGATCGAGATAGCCGAGCGGCTGCAGCGTGCCCGCGCTGAGGAGATCGTGGTCACCATCCCCGAAGGGCTGCGGGCAGAGGAGATTGCCGAGTTGCTCACTGCACAAGGCGCCCTGGATGGCGAGCGCTTCCTGGAGTTGGTGCGGGCGGGCGATCCTGCGGCGGCTGGTTTGGGCGCCTACGACTTTCTGGATGATCGTCCGCCTGGCGCCACGCTGGAGGGGTTTCTCTTCCCCGACACCTACCGCCTGCTGGTGACTGCCGAGCCTGAGGATCTTCTGGCGCGTATGCTGGACAACTTCGACCGGCAGGTGACGCCGGAGATGCGCCAGACGGCGCGGGCGGCTGGGCGGTCGCTTCACGAGGTGGTGACCCTGGCTTCCATCGTGGAGCGGGAAGCGCTGCTGGCAGAGGAAGAACCGGTCATCGCTGACGTGTTCCTCAACCGCTTGGAGAAGGGCATGTTCCTGCGAGCCGACCCCACGGTGCAGTATGCCATGGGCTACCAGCCCGATAGAGGCCAATGGTGGAAGACTCCAGTACAGTTGGAGGAATACGAGACGGTGGACTCGCCGTACAATACCTATCTTTATCCCAATCTGACGCCTGGGCCGATCTGCAGCCCCGGGGTGAGCGCCATCCAGGCCGCCATCTATCCGGCGGACACGAAGTTCCTGTACTTCATGGCCACAGGAGACGGCGGCCACGCCTTCGCCGAGACGTGGGAAGAGCACGAGGCCAATGTGACACGCTATCAGCGCTAGTGTTCATGGGTAGAACTTCAGTCTCCAGTCTCCGATCTGCGATCTCAAGTGTGCTGCTGTGCGCCTTGCTGGTGAGCGGCTGCGCTTGGCCGCGCAGCACCCAGCCGGTGGTGAAGATCGGGCTCATCGCGTCGTTCGAGGGACTGGGGCGGCCGTTGGGATACGAGGTGCTGTACGGTGTGAAGCTGGCGGTGCGGGAGCGGAACGCTGCTGGCGGGTTGGCGGGCTATCGCCTGGCCTTGGTGGCGCTGAACGATAACGACGATGCCGCCCACGCTGCCCGGCAGGCGCGCAAGATGGACGTGGACGACGACGTACTGGGGGTTGTCGGACCTTTCAGTCGGGCGACGGTGCGGTCTGTCGCCGAACCGCTGGCCGGGGCAGGGCTCGCCTGGCTGATACCCGCCTCTGCGCCGGACGAGGTGATCGCTGCCCATTCCAACGCTTTTCGCCTGTTTGCCAGCGACGCTGACCTGGCCGAAGCGGCTATTGGGCAGGCCGTGTCCGCGGAGTCATCCGGCGCAGCACAGCAAGTGGCCGTCGGTTCCACAGGCGACTTTGCCGCGCCACTGCGAGCTGCGGCAGAGCGGCAAGGCTGTCAGCCGATTGAGCCGATGGAACCGATTGAACCGATGGGGGAGACATCGGAGGCGAAACGCGTGCCCCTGGCCAGGGGCGTGCCCTTGGCCCTGGGTGGTAATGCAGAGCAGGTGGCCGACGAACTGCTGAGCCTGGCAGGCACCTCTGACATCTCAGGGTCTGAATGGTCAGCGGAACAGCGGAATTACCCCCTACCTTTGCGCTCTTTCCGCTTCTCCGCTGACTTCATCATCGTTGCCGGGCCGGAGGCGGGGCGGGCAGTCGTGGTTCAGCGGGCAGGGGAAGCGACCGAAGGGCTGATCTGGGTGAGCAGTGTGCTCCCCGCCGCTGCGGACGCGTTGCCACAAGCGTTCGTGAGCGGCTACCAGGCGCTGGCCGGCGGGCTGCCAGGCCCTAATGCCATCCTGGCCTACGACGCCGCCAACGTTCTGCTGGACGCCATAAGGCTTGACATAATACAAAACTCCCGTCCGACACGGCAAGGGGTGATGGCTGCTCTGCCTGCTATTCACGTGAAGGGTCTCAGCGGCGACATTCGCTTCGACGATCAGGGTAGCTGGCTGCAAGCGCCCATCTTTGCCTATTGCATTGCTGGAGATGACATCTTCGCCCAGCCGCAGGTGCTGACCACTGGCCCCGCTTGGGGCGGGGCTGGTCGCTGACCGTCATTGGAGTTATCACGGAAGTTATCATGCGCGTGTTGATGCTTTCATGGGAGTACCCTCCCCACGTCGTCGGGGGGTTGGGCAAACACGTGATGGAATTGACCCCAGCCCTCGACCGGCAGGGGGTGGAGGTGCATTTGATCACCCCCGCCTGGGCTGGCGGCGAGCTGAGCGACTCCGTGGGGGGTATGACGGTGCACCGCGTGTCGCCGCCTGCGCAGACCAGTGGCGGCGTGTTTTACATTGCCCGGCAAACCAACGACGAGTTGGAACGGTATGTCGAGCGGTTGTGGCCTGAAGGCGGCGGGTTCGACATCATCCATGCCCACGACTGGCTGGTGGCCTTTGCCGCCTGCGCTCTGAAGCGTGGTTTCAAGACCCCGCTTGTCGCCACCATGCACGCCACCGAGCGGGGGCGGGGAGGGGGGTATCTGATCGGTGAGATGGCAGGAGCCATCCACAGCACCGAGCAATGGCTGGTTGATGAAGCGCGTCGCATCATCGTGACCAGTCGCTACATGGCTCTGCAGATGCAGGACTACTTTGGCGCGTCTGCTGACAGAGTAGATGTGGTGCCCAACGGCGTGGATGTCACCATCTTTGACCGGTACGAGGCAGGGGCGAACGGCCGTGCGCCCCTGCGCGACCTCTACGCCCTGCCTGAGGAGAAGATCGTCTTCTTTGTGGGACGGGTGGAGTACCAGAAGGGAGTGCACACGCTGTTGGAGGCTGTGCCGCGAGTGCTGGTCCAGTGTCCCTGGGCTAAGTTCGTTTTCGCCGGCAGGGGTGCCGAGCTGGACAATCTGCGCCGCCGTGCCGGCGAGTTGGGGATTGAGTCCCATGTGCTGTTCGCTGGCTTCATCAGCGATCATGATCGTGATCGCCTCTACCGCGTGGCCAGCGTGGCCGTGTTCCCCAGCTTGTACGAGCCCTTTGGCATTGTAGTGCTGGAAGCTATGGCGGCTAAATGCCCGGTCATCGTCAGCGAAGTCGGGGGGTTGAAGGAAGTGGTGCGCTGTTGCCAAACCGGTGTCACCGTTCCCCCAGGCGATCCCGAATCGCTGGCCCGGGGCATCGTGCGCGTGCTCACCCATCCGGATCTGGCTCAATCGTGGGCTGCCACCGCCTATCAACTTGTTCGGGACAAGTACAACTGGGATCGTATTGCCGCGCTTACCGCCGCGGCGTACGAGCGGGCGCAGACAGGGAGGTGAATATGTCACAGCGTGTTCAGCGGATTGACTTGCACGTTCACACGTTCTTCAGCGATGGGGCCTTGCTGCCCAGTGAGCTCGTCCGGCGAGCGGTGGTCAAGGGCCATCGCTGCCTGGGCATCACCGATCACGCCGACAGTTCGAACCTGGAGCAACTGGCCGAATGGCTGTTGCGTTTCGTCGAGGAGCAGGGGCATGACTGGCCGCTACGCATCGTGCCCGGCGTGGAGCTGACCCACGTGGTGCCACGCCGCATCGGGGCGCTGGCCGAGATGGCCAAGGAGTTGGGCTTGCCCCTCGTGGTCGTGCATGGGGAGACCCCTGTGGAGCCGGTGGTGGCGGGCACTAACGCGGCGGCTGTCGAATGCCCGCACGTGGACATCTTGTCGCATCCTGGCTTCGTCACTTTGCGGGAGGCGAAGCTGGCGGCGGCGAACGGTGTCCATCTCGAGATCAGCGCGCGTCACGGGCATTGCCTGACCAATGGCCATGTGGCTCAGGTGGCCCGCCAGGCGGGAGCTCGTCTGTTGGTCAACACTGACGCTCACACCCCAGCGGATCTGATTGATCAAGCCCATGCCCGCCGCGTGGCCGCCGGCGCGGGTCTCACCCAGGTCGAAGTGGAGATCGCCACGGTGACCAACCCTTCGGCGTTGGTAGCCCGCCTCCTAAGCCCGTAGCATTGCCCTTACACCAAACTAGACTACCCACTCGAGGAAGTCAGCGGAGAAGCGGAAAGAGCGGAAAGGTAGGGGGTCATTCCGCTTATTCCGCTGTTCCGCTGACCAGTCAGGCCCCAGCAACATCAGCGGAGAAGGGGAAAGAGCGGAAAGGCAGGGGGTCATTCGCTTGTTCCGCTGACCATTCAGGCCCAGCAACGATGGTGATGAAGTCAGCGGAGAAGCGGGAAGAGCGGAAAGGCAGGGGGGCATTCCGCTTGTTCCGCTGACCATTCAGGCCCTAGGAGAGAGGAAGCCGAGCTTATGTCCATACCCCTTTTTGTGCCTCGTCCGGTGCGTGTCCGGTGTCCCAACTGCGGCATGCCGGTCACAGTCGA
>CBDURC010000047.1:0-15689 GCA_965369635.1 uncultured Anaerolineales bacterium
TGCTGATGCTGCTGGCCACCTACCTTAAGGGCCTGTAGGAGCTCCATCACGAGGGGCAGCCCCCTCCTAGCGGCGGCCCGGCGCTGGGGGCTGCTCCCACTCTTGCCAATCAGCGCTCTCATGAGAGCGCATAAGTTAGAGCTTTCTACATCATCATCCAGAGTTGCCCAGCATAACGCTTCATCGTTATCTTCCGTGGGCAGCGCGAAATCGTCGGCGTTGTCTGCATTGTTCCAGTTGTTCCAATCCAGTCATGCTTGCTTCACACGCATATGGGCTGTAAGCCGTTCTCGCGGTCAGTCTCCACCGCACGGTCGGATGGAGGACGTAGTGACTCTCAATTGTCATCCAAAGGAGGTCGTAACGTGACATGGTATTGGTGGTTGATTCTGGGTGTCCTCATCGGATGGTTTGTCAGTTGGCTAATCGAGGTCGTTCACTGGCGCTGGAAGCGCCGCCGACCACACGAGGCACGCCTCGAGGAACTGGAAGGTTCGCTGGATGAGTGCCACCGTCGAGTCGCCCACTTCCGCGGCGAGATAGAGAAGCGTGACCTTCGCATCGCCGACTTTGAACGGGCGTTGGCATCTCGATTGGAGACTCCCACTATGGTGGTAGAAGCCCCCGAGGTGGGGGTCGAGGCTCCGACGGTGGAGGTCCCCGAGATCGGGATGGTGGCGCCGGGACTGGCAATTGGCTCCCCTGCCCCTGAGATTGAGGTGCCGGAAGCCGAAGTGCGAGTGGATGATCTGGCCCTTGTCCGTGGCATCGGTCCCAAATTGGCGGCAACGCTTGGAGCGGCGGGTATTACCTCCTTTGCCCAAATCGCCGAGATGGATGAGGCCGGACTGCAGGGTATCATTCAGGCACCTGAGTGGCGGCGTCTGAACTACAGCGACTGGATCCTCCAGGCGCGAACGCTGCGTGACCTGCCGCCTGCTCCGGTGGTAGCGGGCGACGATCTGACGTTCATTGAGGGCATTGGCCCTAAGTACGCTGGGCTGCTGCGGGACGGGGGTATCAACACCTTCGCTAAGTTGGCGACCAGCGACGTGGCCCGCTTAGAGGCTATCATTGACGCCCCTGCCTGGCGGCGTGTGGACTACCCGATGTGGATCGAGCAAGCGCTGCTCATCGTCGCAGGCGATGACGATGCGCTGAAGGAGCTCCAGGATCGTCTCCATCTCCGCAAGGGCGACAACCTGACGCTCATAGGGGGCATCGGAAGCAAGGCAGTGACCGCTCTGAGCACCGCGGGCATCACCAGCTTTGCCACCTTGGCCGCTGCTGACGAAGAGCGACTGGCGAGCATCATCGAGGGTGCGGGCCTTCGAGTAGGCGACTACGCTGCCTGGCTCGAAGAGGCCGAGATGCGGGCCGCGGGCAAGCGAGTACCTCGCAAGGTGGGTGCCGCGGCTGAACCCGTAGGCATCCTTGCCCAGAACCTGGCGGCTATCCGCGGCATTGGCCCTGTCTTCGAGCAGAAGTTCTATGCGGCTGGCATCGGCACGTACGCTGAGTTGGCTGCCCTGAGCGACGCCGAGATCGAGGCCATCATCCAGCCCAAGGAGTGGCAGGACTTCGACTACGAAAGCTGGAACGAGCAGGCCCGCCGGCTGGCAGAGAAGTCGGTCACCGTCAGCGCGGTCTGGAACGGCATCATCCCCGATGATCTGAGCAAGATCCGCGGCATCGGCGACGTGTTCGAGCAGAAGCTCTACGAAGCGGGCATAATGACTTTCGCCTTTCTCGCTGCAGCGACCGTTGCCCAACTGGAGGCCATCATCCAGCCTCTGGAGTGGCAGGAGGTCGACTTTGCCGGTTGGGTGGCCCAGGCGCGAGACCTGGCGTCGTAGATCACGCCACAGTGTGTGGGGCAGGCTTATCAGGGACCTGGCCGCCCCCCTTTGCGCATGAAACTGGAGGAGGCAAGAACATGACAAGGCGAGAACCCTGGGAACGACCACTCGATATCTGCAGACTCATCGTCTCTCTCATCTTGCTGGCGGTCCTGATCGCGCTGGCACTGCGATCTGTCCCTGAGGTTGCCGCGACCGCTGCTCGTCCCGTGTTCACCCGACCCACCAGCGGCGCGACCTTTGAGGCTGAGGAACTGAGCGTCCTCGAGGGCACGGCAGACCCGGGCGTGACCCTGCAATTCTTCGACGGCAACAAGTTGCTGGGCGAGACCACTGTGCGGCCTGAGGACAAGAAGTTCCATCTCCCGCTGCACGCAGCGCTGGCCGAGGGACCGCACAGCGTGCGCGCTTCGGTGATTGACGCGGCGGGCGAAGAGATTGTGGCCTCGGCGTCGGTGGCCTTCACGATCGTTCCCCCGATACCGGCCGCCATTGCGCCTGCCATCACCACTCCTGCCAGCGGAGCCAGCTTCGGTGCGAGCGAGCCGTTGACGTTCGAGGGTACGGCTGCGCCGGGGGCAAAGGTACGGCTGTACGACGGCGAGACGCTGCTAGGCGAGGTCGCCGCCGCCGCGGATGGCAAGTGGCGCTTCGAGTTGCCGGAAGCGCTGGCCGCGGGGGCGCACGCGCTGAGCGCTGTGGTGCTGGATGTTGCAGGCCAAGAGGCTGCTGCTTCGGGAGTGGTCACGTTGACCGTGGAGGAGACCATCATCGCTCCGGTCGTCATCTCTCCCGCCAGCGGGGCTAGCTTCGGTGCGAGCGAGCCGTTGACGTTCGAGGGCACGGCTGCGCCGGGGGCAAAGGTGCGGCTGTACGACGGCGACACGCTATTGGGCAAGGTCACCGCCGATGTGGATGGTGAGTGGGGCTTCGAGCTGCCAGGAACGCTGGCCGCTGGGGCACACACGCTGCGCTCCGTGGTGCTGGATGCTGCGGGCAAAGAGGTCGCTGCTTCGGAAGTGGTCACGTTGACCGTGGAGGAGCCCATCGTCGCTCCGGCCGTCGTCGCTCCTGCCAGCAGGGCCAGCATTGGTGCGGGCGAGCCGTTGACGTTCGAGGGCACGGCTGCGCCGGGTGCAAAGGTACGGCTGTACGACGGCGATACGCTGCTAGGCGAGGTCGCCGCTGACGCGGATGGTGAATGGCACTTCGAGTTGCCGGGAGCGCTGGCCGCGGGGGCGCACGCGCTGCGTGCGGTGGTGCTGGATGCTGCGGGCGAAGAGGTCGCTGCTTCAGAAATGGTCACGTTGACTGTGGAGGAGCTTATCGTTGCTCCGGTCGTCGTGTCCCCTGCCAGCGGGGCCAGCATTGGTGCGGGCGAGTCGTTGGCGTTCGAGGGCACGGCTGCGCCGGGGGCAAAGGTACGGCTGTACGACGGCGAGACGCTGTTGGGCGAGCTCACCGTCGATGCGGATGGTGAGTGGCGCTTCGAGTTGCCGCAGCCGTTGACCGAGGGATTGCACGAGCTGCGTACGGTGGTTCTGGATGCTGCAGGCGAAGAGGCGGCTACTTCGGAGTTGCTGACCTTCAGTATCGTCAAGGCAGCAACGCCGCCCATCATCCTGCTGTCTGATGAGAGAAATGTAGTGGCTGGCGGAACGGTGGAGGGCACGGCTGATCCTGATGCTCTGCTGCAAATCTATGATGGTGACACACTGCTCGGCGAGGTCGCAGCCGATGCTGATGGCAAGTGGACCTTCGAATTGCCCTCTGATCTGAGCACGGGCGAGCACACGCTGCGCGCTGTAGCAGTTGACGACGCTGGCGAGGCGCTGGCTGAGTCGGAGCCCGCGTCCTTCGATATGCTGGAACTTAGGTTGCCGGTCACCGGCAGTGGCATGTGATCCAATCCTAAAGGAAGAGGGACGGGATTCCATGCCCGGCCTTTCATCAGGATCTGAAACGTAATGTGCGGGGTGCGAAGGTGATAGAGAAACTGGGCGCTTTCTATTTGGGCAAAGAGTACGACTTGGAAGCGGGCGATATCCTTGACCGGCCTGTGATGTATGATGCCCGCGATCTGACCACCCATGCCGTTTGCGTGGGCATGACCGGCAGCGGCAAGACGGGCTTGTGCATCGATCTGCTAGAGGAGGCAGCGCTCGACAGCGTGCCGGCCATCATCATCGACCCTAAGGGAGATGTCACCAACCTGCTGCTCACCTTCCCCGAGTTGCAGCCCAAGGACTTCCTGCCCTGGATCAATGTGGACGATGCCCGACGCAAGGGGCAGAGCGTCGAGGAGTATGCCCAGACCATCGCCAGCGTTTGGCGCAAGGGACTGGCCGACTGGGGGGAGGGTCCGGAGCGTATCCGCCGTCTCAAGGAAAGCGCGGAGTTTCTGGTCTATACTCCTGGTTCCGACGCGGGCTTGCCAGTGAGCATCCTCCATTCCCTCGCCGCGCCGCCTCTGGACTGGGGAGAGCACGAGGAGACGTTGCGGGAGAAAGTCCAAGGCACTGTGTCCGCGCTGCTGGGCCTGGTGGGCATAGAAGCTGACCCTGTGCGCAGCCGCGAGCACATCTTGCTCTCCAATATCTTCGAGCATGCCTGGCGGGAGGGGGAAGACCTGGACATAGCCAGGCTGATCGGCTTGGTGCAGAATCCGCCCATGCGCAGGCTGGGCGTCTTCGACCTGGATACTTTCTTCCCCCAGAGGGATCGCTTCGAACTGGCCATGGCGCTCAACAACCTCATCGCCGCGCCTGGCTTCGAGCGCTGGCTGGAGGGCCAACCGCTAGACATCGGCGCGATCCTGCATGGCCCCAGCGGTAAGCCCCGTATGTCCATCTTCTACATCGCTCACCTGAGCGAAGCCGAGCGCATGTTCTTCGTCACGCTGCTCTTGCAGCAGATCCTGACCTGGATGAGGGGCCAGTCCGGCACCACTAGCCTGCGGGCGCTCGTCTACTTCGACGAGGTGTTCGGCTACTTCCCACCGGTGGCGGAGCCGCCCTCCAAGCGGCCGATGCTGACACTGCTGAAGCAGGCGCGAGCCTTCGGCCTGGGCATAGTGCTGACCACGCAGAATCCCGCGGACCTGGACTACAAGGGATTGACCAACGCTGGCACCTGGTTCATCGGCAAGCTGCAGACGGAGCGGGACAAGATGCGGGTGCTGGAGGGGCTGGAAAGCGCCGTCTCCGAGGCAGGGACGCTGCTCGACAGGCGTTACCTGGACAAGCTCATCTCTTCGCTCGGTTCGCGGGTCTTCTTGCTGCACAACGTGCACGAGGAAAGGCCCATCGTTTTCTACACCCGCTGGGCCATGAGCTACCTGCGCGGGCCTCTGACGCGTCGCCAGGTGCAGGAGCTCATGCGGGACGTCAAGGAGCGGGAAGCGGTGGCGGTGGAGCTGAGCGCTCCGCGACCGACGAAGGTCAAGGCCAGAGCTGCTGCCCCGTCGGACGGGCCGCTGCCGCCGGGGCTCAGTCGGCACCCGCCGGCGCTCCCCCCAGATGTGGAGGAGGTCTTCCTGCCCACGCTGCTTTCGCTGCAACAGGCGGTTCGACGCCTGGAAGAAGAGACAGAGCAGCGTCTGGAGGTACAAGAGGAGCAGTTGATCTATGAGCCGGCGCTCCTGGGCATGGCTACCGTGCAGTTCGTCAGCCGCAAGCACGATGTGGATGAGCGACGCGAGGTGGCGTTGTTACTGGAAGCACCAGAATCGCGGACCTTGATGCGTTGGGACGAAGCCGAACTGTTAGACATCACCTACCGCGATCTGGAGAATGAGCCCTTTGGCGAACCGTTCTTCGTGGATATGCCGGCCACGGTGACCACGGCCCGCAAACTGAAGGGACTGTCCAATGAGTTCTCAGACTACGTCTATCGCCACGAGGCTGTGGTGTTGGGCTACAACCCGGCACTCAAACTCGTTGCCCGCCCCGGCGAGACCCCGCGGGAGTTCACTGTGCGCTGCCGCGAAGCTGCGCGGGAGAGGCGGGACGCTGAGGTGGACAAGCTGTCGCAGAAGTACGAGCGCAAGATCGGGCAGTTGCAGGACCGGCTGGCGCGGGAAGAGAGGGAACTGGCTGAGGACGAGGCTGACTACGCGGCCCGCAAGCGGGAGGAGTTGATTTCGGCTGGCGAGTCGGTGATGAGCCTCTTCCTCGGCCGCCGCTCGAGCCGGGGTCTCTCCACTGCTTCCCGCAGGCGGCGCTATACCACCAAAGCCAAAGCGGATGTTCAGGAAACCAAGGTGACCATCGTTGACCTGGAGGAGGACATCGCCGAACTGAAAGCGGAGTTGGAAGAGGAAGCGGAGGCCGTGACCCGCCGCTGGGCGGAGGCCCTGGATGAAATGGATGAAGTGCGAGTTACGCCTCGCCGGACGGACGTTGACGTGGAACTGTTCGCTCTGGCCTGGGCCCCGCACTGGGAGATCACGTACAAGGACGCACGCGGGCGGGACCGCACCGACGGTGTACCGGCCTACGTTTCAGACTAGCTCGTCTGACAACAGAACTCAACACAGAGGGAGGCAAGAACATGACTGTCTACAAGATCGAAGAGCTACGGGGCGCGACGCCTCGGCTAGCTGAGGCACTGCAAGGCAAGGGTATTGAGGATTCCGAGGCGCTGCTGGCTGCCGCTGGCCTCGCGGCAGGGCGTGCGGCCCTGGCCAAGGATCTGGGCGTGGAGGAGCGCAGGATCCTGGAGCTATGCAACCGCGCTGACCTGGTTCGCATCAGGGGCGTCGGCAGCGTCTACTCGGACCTGCTGGAGTTCGCCGGCGTAGACACGGTGGTAGAGTTGGCGCAGCGCAACGCCGACCACCTGTTCGCCAAGATCGAGGAGGTGTCCGACCAGCACAGCGTCAAGCGCATTCCCAGGCTAGCGGATGTGCACGATTGGGTTGCACAGGCCAAGGCGATGGATCGAAAGGTCTTCTACTAGACCGTACAGCACGTGACACAGACCACAGATAAGGGGTGCAGCACACTGCTGCGCCCCTTTTCCTTCTGGGCCCGCGAGCACCGCTGCCCCCCCCTTGGCTACGAACTGTTTGATCTCTTGCTCTTTCGTGTCACATCTGGTAAAATGTGGACAATGAAGGCGAGGACCATTGTGACCGAGACGATGCCTGCTGATCGGTTTGACCCTGAACCCCGACCGCGCCGATGGCCCAGCGTGCTGCTGTTGGTGGCCTCGCTGCTGTGGTTGGTAGCTCTGGCATTGGTGGTGGCCGTGGCCACGTATCAGTTTCGCTATTCCGAGCGCATTTATCCCGGCGTGTGGGTGTCCCACGTGAGCCTCGGCGACCTCACGCGGGCAGAGGCAGAAGTTGTCCTGGAATCGGCTGGGATACCGTTCCCCACTGAACAGGTGGTGGTGCGCCACGGCGACAGAGTGTGGACCATACGGCCAGAGGATCTGAAGGTGGCGCTGGATGTGGAGAGCGCGGTGACTCGCGCCTACCAGGTGGGGCGCAGGGGTTCCCTGGTCGAGGATCTGCAGGAGCAGGCACTGGTGTACCGCAATGGTCGTGCAATCGACCCTGTCTTCACCTTTCATAATGAGGGCTTTCTGGCCTACGCTGTGGCGCTTATGGCCCAGGAGGTCAGCCGTCCCCCTAATGAGGCGACGCTGAGGGTGCAGGGGCTAGACGTGCTGGCTACGCGGGGAGAGACTGGTCTGGAGGTGAATGAGGCGGCCACTCGCGCCGCGCTGGAAGAACGTTTCATTTCTGGCGGCGGTGGCGAAGTGGAGTTGGTCGTCCGGGTGACACAGCCTGCCCTGTCCGACGTGAGCGAGGGTGAGAAGCTCGTGAAGCGTGTCATCGGCAGCCCACTGACGTTGGAGTATGAGGACGGAGAAGAGGGGCAACTGAGTGTCACCATTGACCAAGAGACTCTGGCTGACTGGATGCGATGGCGCATGGACATACAGCCCGACGGGCAGCCGCTCTTCACGGTGACCCTGAACGAGGCTGGGGTGAGAACCTGGGTGGAAGAGTTGGCGACCGAGCTCTTCCTTCCTGCCCAGGATGCCAGCTTCGAGTTCGATCTTGAGAGTGACACATTGATTCCCGTCGTCCCTAGCGTGTGGGGCCGGGAGCTGGACGTGCAGGAAACCGTCCAGCGCATCTTGGACCAGGCGGTGACCGAGGTGCGAACGGTCCCGTTGCCGATCACCCCCGTCAAGCCAAACCTGGCCATGGAGGACGCGCCGGAGATGGGTGTGAAGGAACTGGTGGTCCAGGCCTCCACCCGCTTTGCAGGCTCGAGTGCGGCGCGCGTGCACAACATCGCCCAGGCGGCTTCTCGTTTCCAGGACGTGCTCATCCCACCGGGCGGCGTTTTCTCCTTCAACGAGCATCTGGGCGAGGTATCGGCAGAGACGGGCTACGAGGAATCGCTGATCATCTGGGGTGATCGCACGCAGGTGGGCATCGGTGGCGGCGTTTGCCAGGTCTCGACGACGGCCTTCCGCACGGCTCTGTTGGGCGGCTATCCCATCATCGAGCGCTACTCGCACGGCTATGTGGTGAGTTGGTACGGCGAACCGGGGATGGACGCCACCGTATACGCGCCGCAGGTGGACCTCAGGTTCCGCAACGACAGCGACTACTACCTCCTCATCAAAACTGAGACGGACACGCAGGCAGGCACGCTGACCTTCAGCTTCTACGGCACCGAGAGCGGACGCACGGTGGAGATCATCTCCTCGCCTGCCGAAAACGTTACCGATCCGCCTCCGCCGGTTTACACCGAGGATCCGGACCTGCCCAGGGGGACGATCAAGCAGGTAGACTGGGCAGTCAAGGGCATGGATGTCACCGTGCAGCGCATCGTTCGACAGGAGGACGAAGTGCTGTCCGAGGATACGTTCGTCAGCCGTTATCGTCCCTGGGCGGCCAAGTATCGTTATGGCCCGGACACGACCCTGCCGCCCGGCGTGGTGCCCGAGGAGGCAGAGGTGGAGGGATGATGTATGCTGGATGTTGGAGATGAGGTACTGGATATTGGTGCTGAGGGTTAGGTATTGGATGCTGGGAGTTGGAGATCAGGTATTGGATATTGGTGCTGATGGTCAGGTACTGGATGCTAGAAGTTGGATGTTGGAGGTACCGCCATTCTCCAATCTCCAATCTCTAATCTCCAACCCCCAAGTCCCAATTTGACATAGAACAGGCGTTCGTGGTATAATGCCCTCGGCTCGATCGAGCAAGCGGCGGTCAAGGCGCGAAAAGCGTCAGACCGCAGAAGGAGGAGCATCGTGCTTCAGAAGCTATCCGAACGCCAGACCAACATTCTGAAGTTCATCGGCAGGTACGTGCTGGAGCACGGCTATCCACCCACCATTCGTGAGATTGGCAAGGCGGTGGAGATCTCCTCTACCTCAGTCGTCAAATACAACCTGGACAAGCTGCAGTCTCTGGGGCGGCTGTCACGCATGGACGATGTCGCGCGCGGGCTGCGGCTGACAAAGGACCCATCGAGTTTGAACATCGTCGAGGTGCCGCTGCTGGGGTACATCCGCGCCAGCGAGCCGCTTCCCTCCTACGACTCGTTCTCCGACGAGATAGTGGAACTGACGATGGATATTGTCAGGGAGCCAGATCTGGTGTATGCCCTGCGCGTGCAAGGCGAGTCGATGCGCGACGCATCTGTCCACGATGGCGACCTGGTAGTCTTGCGGCATCAGCAGATCGCCGATCCAGGAGAGATGGTGGCGGCCTGGCTGGGGCCAGAGCAAGGCTTGACACTGAAGCGCTATTACCCAGAAGGCGAGTATGTGCGGCTGCAGCCGGCGAACGAGGCCTACGAGCCCATTATCGTCCCCGCCGAGGAGGTGGAAATCCAAGGCAAGGTGGTCGCTGTCATCCGCCAGTTGAGTTGAGGTAATGCGTTCCATTCGCTCTGGGGGCGAGGTGACCTCGCCGCTACGAGAAAGGCATGTGAAGGACGAAGCCCCCGGCTGCGAGCCGGGGGCTTTCCGCGTGCAGTATCGGCAAGGGAGTGAGGAGCGAAGTCCTAGGGTTTGGAGTGCGAGGTGCGCGCCAGCGCTGCTTCGATGTGGGCCGAGAGCGCCTCCACCCGTGCATCCCAGTCGTGCGGTGCAGCCAATCGGCGGAATGCTTCCCTCTGCGCATCATCGGTGTCCGCCAGAGCGGCCTCGATATCGCGCACGAAGCCAGCAGCATCGTGCGCGATGCGCAGCGGCGGAGCAAAGGCATGGGCGCTGGGAATATCGGTGGACACCACTGGCTGGCCCGCGGCCAGGTACTCGTACATCTTCAGGGGATCAATGTGCCGCGTCCACTCGTTGATCTTGTAGGGCATCAGACATACCTGGCAGGCAACGACGTAGCGGGGAAGCTGCTCCACAGGCTTGAAGCCCAGGATGTGCACATTGGGCAGATCCAGCCAGGCCAACTGCTCCCGGTGAAAGCGCAACGTAACCGGCCCGATCAGCGCCAGCGACCAATCCGGGCGCGCCTGTGCCACGTCCCTCAGCAACGCCAGGTCGATCTTCTCGTTGATCACCCCCGCACAGCCGATGACGGGCAGCGGCAGAGCAGCGATGTCCTCGGGGGGAGGGGAAGGGTCGGCAAGAGCGGCGCTGAAGGCGGCGGCGTTCACGCCGTTGCGCACCAGGTGGGTGTGCGCATTGAAGGGGCGCTTCGCTCCCAGCAGCGCGGGCGAGGTGACGATCACCAGGTCAGCCTGGCGCAGCAGCCCCTGCTCCATGGCCACGATAGCCTGCTGCCGCTCCCTGCCTACCTGGTCGGCGAACTCCGCCTCGTAGACGGCGTACTCGTCCACGACGTGGTATAGGAGCAGCCGCTCACCGTAGCGCCCTACCACGTCGGCCTGCCACGGGCGGCAGAGCCACAGGATGGGCTGGCGCATACCCAGGCGGGCCATGGCTCGCCGCAGCGAGCGGCGTCTCAGCGCGTCGCTCAACTTCTTGAGCGGCTCGCGGCCCGTGAGGGGTGCCCAACGCGGCGGGCGGTAGACGTAGAGGCCATCCCGCACATGGCGCAGGCGGTGTCCTGAGCTTGCCGAAGGGCGGGGCTGCCGCCGCTCGCTGTGTGGCGTCCAGGTGCCGCCTGCCACAGGCCTCAACAGATTGCGCAGGTAGGAACGAGGCTCGACGAAGAGTACGCGGTTGCGCTGTGCCAGGCGGGACATGATCTGATGGCGATTGCGCCAGATGCCCTCCCAGCGTTCGGGCGCGAAGCAGAGGATATCACGTCCCTCAAGCATCAAGACCTCTCGCTGGACTCCCTCGGTCGCCTCGGATGATCTGCCGATACAGTGCAACAAGCTGCCGGCCGATAGGCGCCCAGTCGAGTCGTTGAGCCGTGGCCCAGGCTGCACTTCGCAGCGCGACGAGGTCGGCCTGTGGCGCTACCTGCAACGCCTCCGTCAGCGCATGCGGCCGCTGCGGGTCGTAGAGGATGCCCGCTCCCTGCTCCAACAGTGCTGGAAAAGGGCCCAGCGCTGGGGCGATGACCGGCAGGCCGAAGGAGAGGGCCAAGATTGCCGCCCCTGAGGTCGTCGTCCGGCGATAGGGCAGCACAGCCACGCTGGCTGCGTTCATGAAGTGCTGCATCTGGTCATCGGGCACGTAATCCAAATGCAGACGCACGCGAGGATCGGCAACCGCCAACGTCCGCAGCCGCTCACCGTATTCCGGCTGCTGCACGCGGCCGGCGATGATCATGATGAGGTCTTCGCCCGTCTGCTCGGCGAAGGCTTGCAGCAACTCCTCCACGCCCTTGTAGGGGCGCACCTGTCCCAGCGAGAGGTAGACGAAAGCATCCGGCGACAGGCCGAGCTGCTCGCGAGCCGCTTCGGTTGAGCAGTCATTGGGATACCAGGCGACATAACTGCCGTGGGGGATGACAACCACGGGGCAGCGGCAGGCAAAGCTATGTGCCAGCTCGGCTCGCGCCGCGTCGCTGTGCACGTGCACGGCATCGGCCAGGCAGAGCACGAACCGGTTCGCCAGCCGGTAGAACCACTGCCTTTCCCTCTCGTGCTGCCAGACGTTGTGCACCGTGTAGACGATCCTGATCCCCAGGAGCCGCGCCGCGCCGATAATCAGCAGCAGGTTCAGCCACATCGACAGGCTCACCTGCCAGGGCGCGTAGTGGCGATAGAGGAGTTCCAGCCAGTGCAGGTGCAGGATGTGGGGACGCCGGGCGCTCAGTAGCCGTCGCCAGGAGAGTCCGCCGCGCCACAGCTCGCAGACTATCGATGGATCGGCCCGCTGCACGGCCTGATGGAAGAGGACGGGGTAGGGGTTCAGGTGTGCCGAGGCAGCGATGGCCACACGCATGGGCACGTTATCAGTCATGGCAGCTCACCCCACGTCCTGCGACGAGCGGCGACGCCGGGCGACCAGTTGCCGGAACAGCCCACGCACCTGCGCCCGCAATCCCGGCTGCCCTAGCCAGTTCAGAGCGCCGTAGGCGATGATCATGATGCTGCCGCCCAGCAGCAACGCCCACACGCCACGATCCAGCGAAGCCAACTTCGGCACCGCCCAGCCCAGCGCGCCGCTGACAATGCTGTAGCCCAGGATGGGCAGCAGAATGTGCGCGTAGTCGCGCCACGAGGAATTGATCACGCGGTTGGCCAGCGTACCCGAGATGAAGAAGTCCACGATGGACACGATGGCCGACAGTCCGGCCACGCCGTTTACGCCCCATCGCAACGTGGCTGGATAGAGCAGCAGGGCCATGGTCGTCAGTCGCCAGAGGGCGATGCCCGTGAGCCACTTGGGCTTGCCGCCTCCCTTGAAGACGTTGCCCATGTTGCCCGCCACCGCCCGCAGCAGGCCGTAAATGCCCAGGAGTTGCATCGGCAGCACGGCCCCGCCCCATTTCTCGGCGTCAATGGCAGCAATGAGGTCGGAAGCGAAGAGCACAGTGCCCACGGCCACAGGAACGGCCAACAAGGAGACGTAGCGCAGCGCCTGGAAGTAGGTGCGGCGGAAGGTCGCCAGGTCGCCCTGCATTCTGGCGAAGGCTGGGAACATCACCTGGTTCACCATCGCGGTGATCTGCGTGGCGGGCATGTTGCTGGTGCGATAGGCCAGGTCGTACATGCCTTCTTCGGCCCAGCCCCGCATGCGGATGACGAAAGCATCGTCGATATTGGTGATGCCGAAGATGAGGATCTGGCTGGCGATGATGTGCTTGCCGTAGTCGAACAGCTCCCGCGCCAGCCGGGGCACGAAGCGGAATCGGGGCCGCCAACCCGTGACCTGCCAGACCACTACCACCTGCAAGGCGGCGGATACCAGTCTACCGATGACGATGCTCCAGACTTCGAAGCCGGCAAAAGCCAGCAGCGTGGCCGTTATCGTGTAGGCCAGGCTCGACAGCACGGCCGGCAGGAGGCGGCGGCGGAAGTCCATCTCTTTGGCCAGCAGCACCAGTGGTACACGCCCGAAGGAGCCCATGACCAGGGTCAAGGCCAGCGCGCGCAGCACGGGTGTGATGTGGGGGTCTGGCTGGCTGGCCATCTTCGCCACCCATGGCGCGACAGCATAGGCCACGGCGTAGGAGACCAGCGCTGTGAAGATGATGACGAAGAAGGCCGTGTCGGCTGCCTCCTCCACCTCCTCCTGGCGATAGATCAGCGCCGAGCCGAAGCCCATCTCATGAAAAAGCTGCAGGGCGTCAATTGCCAGGCTCGCCCCTGCCACCAGGCCGAAGGCTTCCGGCAGGAGCAGCTTGGCAAGGACGAAGTAGGCCAGGTAGCTCAGCAGCTTCATGCTTACGGTGGAGACGGCGACCCAGAAGACGCCACGCTTTATCTGGCGAGTGAGGCTCATGCTGCTAGCCCTTCTTCCGTCCGATCAGAATGAAGTCGCGAGCGAACAGGCTGGGCCAACGCCGCGCCAGCCAACCGTAGACATCTCGCACCACCGGCCAGCGCAGATAGAAAGGGTAGAACTGCCAGGCCCACAAGCAGATGGTGCCATCGGTGGCTTGGATCGCTATACCCCGCTCCCGCAGCAAGGCCATACCCTCCCGCATGGTGAAGAAGCGCAGGTGGGTGGGGTCGGTGGGGGAGTTGGGTACGTACGGGAAGCGCCCTTGCAACAGCCAGAGCCGGCAGCGCCAGTGGCCCAGGTTGGGCAGGGACAGGATGAGCTTGCCGCCTGGGCGCAGCACGCGCACCGCCTCGTCCAGAGCGCGTCCCACGTGGAAGCGATGCTCCAGGCCGGAGTCGCTGAGCACGGTGTCGAAGCTGGCATCGGAAAAGGGCAGCGGCTCCACGTCCAGGTCCACGTGAAAAGCTTCAATGCCCTTCTCCTGCGCTCGCGCCACAGCCACCGCCGACATATCCACGCCGATCACCTCGGCGCCTTTGTCGGCCAACTTGCGGGCCATGACCCCCGGACCGCAGTCCAGTGCCAGGATCCGCTTCCCGGGCTGCACGTGGGCCGCGAGCTGGTCCAGCCGCTCGTGGTCGAAGCGGTCGTCTTTCTCTTGCCAGTAGGCGTCGTAGAAATCGACTAGGTCCATGGTGCGTGTTCCATGCTCGTTGCCTCTAACTGCCGATTCTGGTAACTAGCGGTAGGTAGCGACGGTACACCACGGGTGTGGCGGTTGGCGAGGGCGTTGGCGTGTGTGTCGGCGTGGCGCTCGGCGTAGCAGTAGGCGTGTCGGTTGGCGTCGGTGTGGCTGTGGGTGTCGGTGTCGCTGTCGCCGTCGGCGTGTTCGTCGGCGTCGCTGTCGGCGTGGGCGTGGGGGGGAGGGCCACCAGGGTGACATCGTGCTCTCCTGCGGGGATGCTCACCATCAACGCGCCCGCCGTAGGGGTCATGACCGTGGTGGTTGGATCGCCCCCGCCAACCTCCTGCACGACGACCGTGTAGGGCAGGTCTGCGGGCAGACCCGCGTCGGCCAACTCGAAGGTCAGGCTCACAGGATGCGTGTCGCTTACCATACCGCTGAGGGTCTGCGTGGCGTCCAGGGCCTCCACCTGCACCGCCGTCCAGTGATCGCCCCCCGTCTGCTCGATATCCAGCCAGAAGTAGGACTTCGATTCGTCGCTGCGGATGTCCAGTCGGGACGGCGGTGCGCCGCGCACGTGGTTCGCCAGCCAATCCACCTGCCAGTCGGGGTCGTATTCACCCACCTCATGGCCCCCTTCGTGCCAGAAGGGCTCAATGAGCTGGCCTCCCCGCCCCTGCACGGCGTTAACGAGGTCCTGCGCGTGATGCGGAAGCACCTTGGTGTCGTTCTCGCCGTGCACCACCGCCAGCGGCAGCGGCACCAGGTTGCCCGGCATGGACAGGCTGGAGCGGCGCTCATACTCGAAGGGCACCTCGTCGGGCGTGCCGCGGCACTCTTCAGATATCTGCTGCTGTCGGTACCAATCCTCCTCGTCGTACCAGGCAGTCAGGTCGGTGATGCCGGAGACATCCACGACGGCGGCAAAATGATCCGGGTACTTGGCAGCGGTGGTAGCGGCGATCATGCCGCCCATGGATTCCCCCTGCAGGTAGACCCGGTCACCTTGTACGCCGTAGTGAAGGTCAGCGTAGGCCAGCGCATCCATGATATCGTGTTGGGAGGCGCGGGAGGCCAGCGCGCGGCGGCCTGGCGGCGTATCCGGCACTTCGCCGTGCATCTCGGGGGCCGCGAACAGCCAACCCTGTTCCGCTGCCGCCGGACCCCAGTAGCCGAGGGCATCCCAACGGGTGTCGCTCCAGCCGTGTAGAGCGATGACCAGGGGCAGGGGGCTGCCGCCGTAGCCCGGCGGCAATTGCAGCATGGCCCACTGGGGGCTGTCGTCG
>CBDURC010000048.1:0-15600 GCA_965369635.1 uncultured Anaerolineales bacterium
TCGAGCCTGGGACAGTTGGGACAGGCGAGCCCGGAGGTGATCGCTGCCCTGGTCAGCGCCCTCGGCGATAGCGACAGTGATGTGCGGCGGGCGGCGTCGTCGAGCCTGGGACAGTTGGGACAGGCGAGCCCGGAGGTGATCGCTGCCCTGGTCAGCGCCCTCGGCGATAGCGACAGTGATGTGCGGCGGGCGGCGGCGTCGAGCCTGGGTCAGTTGGGTCAGGGGAGCCCCGAGGTGATCGCTGCCCTGGTCACCGCCCTCGGCGATAGCAGTGGGTATGTGCGGGTGGCGTCGTCGTCGAGCCTGGTTCAGTTGGGTCAGGCGAGCCCCAAGGTGCTGACCGCGCTCAATCGTGCTTTGCATGATTCCCACAGCGGTGCGCGCAACGCGGCGCACGAGGCGCTTCCGAAGCTGCTGGAGGGCAAGCCCATTCCGGGGGACGAGTGGGTGCCACTGAAAGTGCGGCGGAAGCTGCGCAAGCAGAGGACTCTGTGGACGCGGCTCACTCTGGCGTTGGTGCTACCGCCGCTCGCGTACATTCTGGCTGAACACTACGTACCCGGCTTTCAGCAAGTGATCTTCGGGTTGTCAGTCTTTGCCACCTGGGCTGCTTTCTTGGGAGCGTTGGCCGAGATCCGGGGGTGGTGGGAGAGACTGCGTCGGTGAAGCCGGTTGGGAAACTGGTGAACTGGCAGACTGGTTGACTGCCGCTCGTTCCACCAATATACCAACACACCAATCTACCACTCCACCAGCAGAAAGGAGACCAAAGTCTCAGTCAGCAATTCTCAATGTGGCCCCCTTACGTTCACCGATTGAGGCGCTCTCCCCCAAGACGACCATATCCTGGCTGCTGGTGGGAGAGAAGCAGCGAAAAACAGGGTGAATCGGTGTCACCGTCCCACCAGAATCGTCACATTGAGAATTGCTGAGTCTCAGTCATCAGCATTGACCAATGCTCGTCTTTGTGTTACAATTCTCTCGCTGGGAACGTGCATCAAGGTGAATGGGAGACAGCTAATGCTTTTGCTAGACCTGCTCAAGGACATGGGAATTCTGGAAGGGAAACTCCGGAGCTTCGAGGAGAAATTCGGGGTCAAGTCTGAGGATTTCTATCAGGCGATGGCGCGCGGGGAATTGGAAGAATTCGACGCGCTGGATGAGTACCGCATGGAATTCGTGGAGTGGCTGGCGTTGTACAAGACCTGGCTCAGCCTGGATGAGAAGTATCACCAACTGATCGCTAGGCAACCCATAGCTATCCAAATCAGGTCCGCAGTGGCAGCATGATATCGCCAACCCCTCTGTCCTCACCGCGCGAGTACGAGACGTACGTCTATACTCTTAGGGAACACCATCCCCGCATTCAGCGCTCCACGCTCGTGTACATTCCCTCTGGTGCGCTTTTCGGACGCGTGGAGGGAATGATCCTCTTCGCCAATGGCATTATCCTGTGCGTCGTCGAATTCCTAAACTTCGAGTTGGAGGTCATCGAAGGCTATGGCTACGAGGTCTCGCGTCGTCTTGTCTCTCTTGACAAGCCTGAAGCGCCGACCGCGAGTGAGTACTGCAAGCCAGCTTATCCGAACAAGGAGAAGCTCTACTGGTACGATTCCTTTCCGCATCCCACCGATCCTACTTTGGCGAGCACCGATCCTCACCACAAGCACATTCCCCCTGACATACGGCATCACCGCGTTCCCGCTCCCGATATCAGCTTCACCAGACCTAATCTGCCCTTCCTGATCGCTGAAGTCGAGCAATCATTCCTTGATAACTGAAGTGTTGATGGTCAGTGCAGTTGGCCTGTTGTCCGTTCGAGCTTCTTGCGGGTGGAAGGGTTCGCAGCGGTGAAGGCGGTTGGGAGATTGGTGAACCGGTAGATTGGTAAATTGGTTGACCGTCGCTCGGCCCACCACTCTACCACTCTACCAATGTACCAATGTACCAGCAGAAGGAGACCAAACCATGAACAAACGACACGCGTTCCGAGCCATCGAAGCCACCGCCGTGCTGCTCTTTTTCGTGCAGGCGGTGCGGGTGCTCTTCTCCGTGCTCTTCGGCGTCATCTACGACGCTGTCTTCGCCGGGCCGTTCACGCTGGCTGCGGTGGTGAAGGTACTGCTGTTTCTGCTGGCGCTGCTCTGCCCGCTGCTCGCGCCGCGGGGCGAACGGGCGCGGCGGCGGACGCTCTTCGGAGCCGCGCTGGTGGCCTTCGCCGCCCGCATCCCGCTGACGATCAACCATCCAGACGTGCGGCTGGTCGCGGGCTTGTTCATCACCGCCGCTGGCTCGCTCTACCTGGCGACGCTGCTGCGCAGGCAACAGCGGCTTTTCATGCCCGCTTTCATCGCTGCCCTCGTTGGCGATCAACTGCTGCGCACGCTGGGCCATACCTTCGACCTGGGCCTGCGGCCCTGGTGGCTGCCGGTGCAGGTCGTGTTGTCACTGGCGCTGGCTGGTGTGGCCTGGTTTGCCTGGCGACGGCCTGAAGAAGCCGCGGTGGACGAACCCGAGGCGCGGCTGGGCATCGCTGGCGGGCTGGCCGTGGGTGCGGCGCTCTTCCTGGAAACCTCGCTGCTCAATGTTCCCAATGCCATCGCCCGCCTGAGCGGCGCGCCCTATGCCCTCATCGCCCCGCTGCTGATGCTGGTCACGCTGCTGGCCTGGCTGACCTACGTCACGGGCTGGTACGAGCGGCTACGGCTGGGCGAGCGTGAGCGGGGCATCGGGCTCATCTTGCTCACGCTGGTCTGCATGACCATTGGCCTCGCCTGGAGACCGGTGGCGGCAGCCTCGCTGCTGGTGGCGCAATTGACCGTGCTGCTGGCGTTGGGAGGCGCTGTGCGTGCCCGCGGTGAGCATCGCCATTGCTGCGCTGGCCTGGGCCTGGCGCTGGGGCTCGTCCTCTTCCTGTTGCTCAACTTCGCCTATGCCTTTGCCTTCACCTACGCCTACACCCTCCCATTCTTCCGCGGCGCGGGGCCGCCGATCCTGCTCATTGCCACGCTGATCGCCACGCTGCCTGCACAACGACGGGGACAGCCGGCGGTGCCGGCCCCCTCGGCCGCGCCGCTCTGGCAACTCGCCCTCGTGTCGCTGCTGCTGGCTTTCGTTTGCGCCGCGGTGGCCTGGCCGCCATCGCTGCCGTCGCCTGAACCCACCATGACCCTGCGCGCCGCCACCTACAACATGCATTACGGTTACAACACCCCCTGGCAACTCAGCCTGGAAGCGCAGGCGCGCACCATCGAGGAAAGCGGCGCCGATGTCGTCTTCCTGCAGGAGGTGGACGCTGGCCGCCTTACCTCCTACGGCGTGGACGACGCTCTGTGGCTGGCGCGGCGGCTGGGGATGCGGGAGGTGTACCTGCCCTGCGTGGAGGGTCTGACTGGCATCGCCCTGCTGTCCCGCTATCCGCTGCTCGACCAGGGTGGGCAGTTGCTGCCCAGCGAGGAGGAGCAGACGGGCATCGTCTGGGCGCAACTGGACACGGACGGTGGCCCGGTGAACGCCTTCGGCATCTGGCTGGGCCTCTCGCCGGAGGAGCGTGCCAGGCAGCTTGAGGGTGCGCTGGCCTTCATTGAGGAGAAGCATGAGGAACACCCTGGGCAGGCCCTCTTCGGCGGCGACTTCAACTCCAGGCCCGATTCGCCCGTCTACGCGCGCATCGCGGGTGGGGGCTTTGTGGATCCTTTCATCGTCACCGGCACCGAGCCGCTGCCCACATCCCCGGCAGAAGAGCCAAAGAATCGCATTGACTTCGTCTGGGTGCGCGGCCTGCAGCCCACCGCCGCCGAGGTGCTCGCCTCGACGGCGTCCGACCATCGCCTCGTGGTCATCGAGGCCACATTGGAGTAACTAGGGTCTCTCAATTCTCGTAGGAGCGCTGGTCGAGTAGGCTCGAAGTAAGGATTTCGATACGCCTACGGCTACTCAATCGGCGCGCGCCAGGCGCTTGCCGGAGAATCTGAAAGCTCAAGCAGTAACCCTTCGCCATTGACCGCTAGCGCCGCTTGTGCTACAATCTAACTTGGCTTGTACAGCGGTTGCGTATGTGCCAACGGGAAGGCGGGTGCGAAAAGCAAGACGGACGGGAAGGATGAAAACGTTGCTGGAGCGGTTCCACCGTGAGTTCGATGCATCAGTGGAGGAAGCATATGTTCTTTGACGTAGACAAGGTGTGCAGGATAACGGGAGTCATTGAGACCAATCTCACTCTGGACGACTGGCAAATCTATGACATGCTCCAGAAGGAGCTCGGTGACTTCCGTCTGTTCATCGCCAATACCTGGCGGATCGTCAGGGAGAAGGGCGACAAAGCAGGCAAAGCATCATGAAACTCACATTCTTCGGCGCGGCGCGCACCGTCACCGGATCCATGCATCTGGTGGAAGCCAACGGCGTGCGGCTGCTGCTCGATTGCGGTCTCTTCCAGGGTCGCCGCAAGGAGACCTACGAGCGCAATCTCAACTTCCCCTTCGATCCGGCCAGCATAGACGCCGTGATCCTTTCCCACGCCCACATTGACCATTCGGGCAACATCCCCAACCTGGTCAAGCAGGGCTTCCAGGGGCCCATCTGGTGCACGCCGGCGACGCGCGACCTGTGTGTGGCCATGCTGCGCGACAGCGGATACATACACGAACAGGATGTGTTCTATCTCAACAAGCATCGTCGGCGCAAGGGGTTGCCGCCCGTGGAAGCGCTCTACACCCGGCAGGACGCCGATGCCTCCCTTCCAGCATTTGTCACTATCGGCTATGGACGCCCCTTCCCCGTAGTCCCTGGCGTGCGGCTGACCTTCCTTGACGCTGGGCACATCCTGGGTTCAGCCATCACGCGTTTGGACATCGAGGAAAAGGGCAAGACGCACCGGCTGGTCTTCTCCGGCGACCTGGGTCGGCAGGGCTTGGCCATCTTGCGCGATCCGGAGAAGGTGGGCGAGGCAGACGTGCTGATCATGGAGAGCACCTACGGCAACCGCCTGCACGGGACGCCGGGCGAGGCAGAGAAGATGCTGCGCCGCGTGATCAACGACACCTACCGCCGCCGGGGCAAGGTGATCATCCCTTCCTTCGCCGTGGGCCGCACGCAGGAACTGGTCTACGGCCTGCACCGGTTGGCCGATGCCCACAAAATCCCTGATCTGCCCATCTTCGTGGACAGCCCGCTGGCGGTGAACGTGACCGAGATCTTCCGCTTGCACCCCGAATGTTACGACGAGGAGGTGCAGGAATTCATCAACCGGGACTCACACCGCGACCCCTTCGGCTTCCGGCGGCTGCGCTACATCCGTGATGTAGAGGATTCCAAGGCCCTTAACTTTCTGCGCGATTCGGCAGTCATCATCAGCGCGTCGGGCATGTGCGAGGCGGGGCGCATCCTGCATCATCTCAAGAACAACATCGGCGATCCAGCGAACACCATCCTCTTCGTCGGCTTCCAGGCCGAACACACACTGGGCCGTCGCATTCTGGATGGCCACGAGCAGGTGCGCATTTTTGGCAAAGAGTACCGCGTGCGGGCGGATGTGGAGTGCATTGACGGCTACAGCGCCCACGCCGATCAGAAGGAACTGCTGGCCTGGGTGGAAGGTTTCGACAGCCAGCGGTTGCAGCATGCCTTCCTCGTCCACGGTGAAGAGGAGGCCGCCCTCGTGTTGGCTGAGGAGGTGCGACAGAGAGGCGTGCGCCACGTGCGCGTGCCGGAGCGAGGGGAGGTGGTGGAATTGATCAGCTGATGAAGCCGATGAAACGGAGCCTACGGAGCCTACGGCACACTTGACAAACTGCGCCACGCCCTGTATACTGAAATACAGCTTTTCGGAAAAGCAGTGTCCCAGGTAGATCGTGAGGAGTGGGAGGATGAATGCAACGAGCATGACTCTGCAAATGCGACAGCGCGGCTCGCTGACCCTGCCAAAGAAGTTGCGCACGCGATATCGCTTGAGGGAAGGGGAGGTTTTCACACTGGTGGATTTGGGTGGCGTCTTCGTGCTTTCGCCGAAGGTCTCTCTTGTTGCCAGAATGGCGGCGGAAATCGAGCAGATGCGCGATGAATCAGATCTCACCGTTGGTGATCTGCTGGAAGGGTTGGATGAGACGCGGAAGCAACTCTACGCCGAGACCTACGACACAGATTCCTAAGCCTCGCTTGTTCTTCGATGCCGACGTGCTGATTGCAGGGGCTGCCTCGACCACCGGTGCCAGCCATCTGTTGCTGAAGTTGGCCGAACTTGGCGTTCTCGAGGGCATCACAACGCGCCTGGCACAGGCAGAAGCCGAGCGCAATCTGCGAGGCAAACTTCCCCGAGCGATTCCGGCGGTTAGAGCCTTGCTGCGAGAAGCTATTGAGGTGGTAGTCAACCCATCCTTGTCAGCGTGCGCGGGCTGTTCCGCTCAGCCTGAAGTTGAGGATGTGCCTCATCTGGTCGCTGCGATTGAACAGCGTTGTCGCTATCTGGTCACTTTCAACACAAGGCACTATTGGCCTGACACGCAAGACATCGAAGTGATCAGGCCTGGTAATCTCTTGCAACGCATCCGGCGGCAGGTTGCTGTTGTGGCACCTCCCAAACAACGCAGAGAATCGATGATCCGTCCAGGGGAGAAAGAAGAAGATGGAAACGCCTAACTTCTGTCCGCGATGCGGAACTGAACTGGAAATCATGCCAAGAAGCGGCGAGCGGATGCGGCCTGTCTGTCCGGCGTGCGGCTTCGTGTACTATCTGAATCCAACCGTTGCCGCGGGAACGCTGGTAGAGGAGAGCGGGCGGATCGTCCTCGTTCTCCGCAAGGCGGAGCCCCGTGCTGGCTACTGGGGCCTGCCGGCGGGCTACGTGGAAGCCGACGAGTCGGCTGAGGAAGCGGCCATCCGCGAGACGCGAGAGGAAGTAGGACTGGATGTAGAGTTGGACGACCTGCTGGGGGTCTATTCCTACGGTGACGAATTGCATCGCCGAGGCGTGTTGATCCTCTACGCTGCCCACGCGGTGGGCGGTTTATTGCAGGCGGGTGATGACGCTGCCGAGGCGGCCTTCTTCGCCCCGGACGAACTGCCGCCCGATGAAGAGATTGCCTTCCGCACCCATCACCAGGCGCTGCGGGACTGGCGGCGAGCGCGGGCCGTCGTCTATCGGCTGGCCACGTTGGAGGAGGCAGATGAGGCGACGAGCATCAACCGCTCCCACGGCGAGTTGGAGCGGGATTTCGTGGCCGACGTCCGCTCGCCTCAGGGGATGCTTTTGGCCGCTGTGGACGACAGCACACTGGTCGGTTTCGCCAGTGTGACCATCGCTCCTGCGCAGCGGATAGGCCATCTCAATCAGGTCTTCGTGCTGCCACGCTACCGTCGTTGGGGCATCGGCAGTGAGTTGATTCGCCGCTGCATCGCCTTTGCCCGCGAGAAGCGAATGTCCGGCCTCCTGGCCGAGGTCGAAGCGACCAACCCGGCCATGGTGGTGTACATCAAACTGGGTTTTCGTGTTTCCGGCTTCCTGAACGGCCCTGGGCCGGGGCGACCGGGGCGGGAGGCAGCGCTTTTCCTTGGGTACGATTTCGGAACGTAGGCCATTGAACATTGAAAGACGGCCTGGTTCAACCATGGTGCCTGGATGTGTTCTGCTCAGGCACCGTTGTCTTGCAAGGTGATTGAATGAAAGCTTCGATTCTTGCTGTCGGAGACGAGCTGACTTGCGGCTATCGGCTGGACACCAACTCTCAGGCCATCTCGCGCCGCCTGGCTTCTGTGCCCATCGAGGTCATTCTGCACCTCACAGTGGGCGATGACCTGGAAGTGATCCAAACGGGGCTGCGCACCGCACTGGAAGCGGCCGACGTCGTCATCGTCACCGGCGGTCTCGGCCCCACGGACGACGATCTGACCCGCCAAGCGGTCGCCGCCTGCTTCGATCTGGAATTGCTAGAGAACGCCGCAGCATTGACACGCCTTCAAGAGCGGTTTATCCGCCGGGGACGCACCATGCCGGAGAGCAATCTCATCCAGGCGCAGATGCCCGCCGGCAGCCAGATCATCCTCAATGGCCGGGGCACCGCGGCCGGCCTCTACCTGCCGACGGACGGGAAACACATTTTCGTCACCCCTGGCATTCCTTATGAGATGGATGGGATGCTGGAGGGCTTCATCCTGCCTAGTCTGCGGGAACTGGTGGGGGATGGACACCACGTCCGGCGGGCGGCCCTCAAGGTCTACGGACTGCCCGAATCGGGGATCAACGAGCGCATCCGGCCGATGATGGCGCGCGATCGCAACCCGCTGTTGGGGCTCCTTCCTCACCGAGGCACCATCACCATCGAAGTGGTCGCCAACGGCGCGACGGGCCAGGAGGCAGAGGCGCTAATGGAAGCGGATCTGGCGGCGTTGCGGGCCGAACTGGGGCGGCACGTCATCAGCGAGGACGAGCGCGACCTGCCACAGGTGGTCGCTGACCTGCTCGTCGAGCGGGGTCTGACCATTGCTGTGGCGGAACTGGGCACCGGCGGGCTGGTGGCCGCCCGGCTGACTGGGCTGGAGGGAGCGCAGCGGTGGTTCCGCCGCGGCATGATCTTCGGCTCGGAACGGGAGGCGTCGGGAAGGGGAGAGAGGAGCCGGTTGACCCGCGAGGACGATGCCCTGGTCATGGCCAACGATATCCGGCAGGCGGGCGACGCGGACATCGGCGTGGGCGTGGGGCCGATCATTATCCCCGAGGACAGCACCCCTGAGCAGCCCTACGGCGCGGTGCATGTGGCGGTGAACCTGCGGGGGCAAGAGACCTGCTGCAAGATCAGCTTCAACGGCGACCGGTCGCGCGTGCGGGAATGGGCCGCCGACGCCGCCCTGGCGCTCGTGCGGCTGTGGGTGTTGCAGCAGAGTCAGCAGTGACCGTTCCTCTTGAGGTGACAGCATCACCATGAGGGATCGCCCGCCCGAAGGCCGGTTGGCAGTGCAGGTCACAGCCGTCACGTTGGTTCGGCTGGCCGGCAACATCGGTCATCGGATGGTCTATCCTTTCCTGCCGGCCATTGCCCGGGGGCTGGGCGTCTCCATCTCGTCGGCTAGTTTGCTGGTAACAGCCCGTTCGGCCGTAGGGCTTGCCAGCCCGCTCTTTGGTCCGCTCTCGGATCGCTTCGGGCGACGGAGGATGATGGCCAGCGGACTGCTGGCGCTGGTCGGGGGCGCAGCGGTTATTGCACTCGTCCCTCGTTATCCGGCGGCCTTCGTCGGTTTCCTGCTCTTGGGTTTGGCCAAGGTCGTTTTCGATCCCAGCCTGCAGGCTTTTCTGGGCGACCGGGTGCCCTATCACCGGCGTGGTTTCTTCGTTGCCATCACCGAGCTTTCGTGGGCTGGCGCTATCCTGATCGGCGCACCGGTCATTGGTCAGATCATCGAGCGGTGGGGATGGCGAGTGCCCTTCGGGTTGCTGGCAGGATTGGCTGTCGCTGGGCTGGTTGCGCTCTTGCTGGTGCTGCCGAACGATAGCCGACGGCCAGCCGATGCCGTGGCAGCGGTCTCGTTCGGCAGAGCTTTCCGGCTAGTGTTAGGCAACCGGGCGGCTGTCGCTGTACTGGCTGTCTCCTTTCTCGTGATGGCAGCGAACGAGATCGTGTTCATTGTCTACGGAACATGGATGGAGACAGGTTTCGGCCTATCGGTTGGCCGACTGGGGCTGGCAACGACTGTCATCGGCGTGGCCGAGCTGCTGGGCGAGATCGGTGTGGGAGGGCTGGCGGACAGAGTGGGCAAGCACCGCTCGGTGGCCATTGGGCTAGCGCTGACGGCAGCCAGCTACGTCGCGCTGCCGCTCGTTTCGACGGACCTCTCCTCGGCGCTGCTTGGCCTTTTCTTGATCTTCCTGTGTTTTGAGTTTGCCATCGTGGCTATCATCCCGCTGGCGACCGAACTGGTGCCAGCGGTGCGGGGGACGATGATGGCCTTGAACGTGGCGGCTCTTTCCCTCGGCCGTGCCTTGGGTGCGTCGTTGGGAATGGCTTTGTGGTCTACCGGTGGGCTCGTTTGGAACGGCCTGGCGGCAGGCGCGACCACGCTGCTGGCCTTAGGGCTACTCGTGGCCTACGTCCGCGAGCGATAGCGGCAGCAGTGAACGACGAATAACTATGACGAATGACGGATGCGCACAGTTCGTCCTTCGTCTTTCGTCGTCTCATCGGGAGTGATGTTGTCATGTTGATTCTGGCCGTAGACATCGGCACAGGTACGCAAGACATCCTGCTGTTCGACAGCGACCGGGAAGTGGAGAACTGCTTCAAGATGGTGATGCCCTCGCCTACGCTGCTGCTGGCGAACGAGGTGCGCGCTGCCACCCGCCGGGGCGATGACCTGCTGCTGACTGGCGTCATGATGGGCGGCGGTCCTTGTGCCTGGGCGGTGAGCGATCACCTGAGGGCGGGCCACCGTGTCTACGCCACGCCTGCCGCCGCCCGTACCTTCAACGACGACTTGGACGCGGTGGCGAAGATGGGCGTGACGCTGGTCAGCGACGATGAGGTCAGGGCGATCAGTGACGATGTGGCCCGTCTGCGGATGGCCGACTTCGATTACCAGGGCATCGCCAAGGCCTTCGCATCCTTTGGCGTGAACCTGGATCGCGACCTGGACGGTATCGCCGTGGCCGTTTTCGATCACGGCAACGCGCCGCCAGATGTGAGTGACCGGCTCTTTCGCTTCCGGTATCTGGAGGAGCGGCTCCGCGCCGACAATCGTCTCTCGGCCCTCGCCTTCTTGGCTGCGGACGTGCCCCCCGCTATGACCCGCATGCAGGCGGTTGCTGCTACCGCGCTGCGCGGCGACATCCCGCTGGTGCTGATGGATACGGCTCCTGCCGCCGTGCTCGGCGCATTGGAGGATAGGTCTGTCGGTGAGCGGCGGCCGGTCATCGTGACCAACGTGGGCAATTTCCACTGTCTGGCCTTTCGGCTGGGCGAGGGGGGCATCGAGGGTCTGTTTGAGCACCACACCGGCGAGATCACCGTTGAACAACTGGAGGGCTTCCTCGACCGGCTGGCCGAAGGCAGCCTCACCCACGTGGAGATCTTCGAGAGCAAAGGCCACGGCGCAGTCTTCTTCCGCAGCGATGCCATCCCCCCGGACTCGCGCGTCGTGGTCGTGACCGGCCCACGGCGTGGCTTGCTGTGCCATTCGCGCCTTTGTCCCTACTTTGCCACGCCCTTCGGCGACATGATGCTCGTCGGCTGTTATGGCCTGATCCGCGCCTATGGCGAGGTGGTGCCCGAGGTTGGTGAGATCACCGACCGGGCCTTGGCCGGTGGCGGCGGGAGATCACTGTGGTGAGTACCGAGCAGAGAGAACGTCGAAGCACCCTGGCGGTCAATCTAGGGCTGGCGGCCAATGTCTTGCTTGCTGTGTTGAAGACTGTCATCGGCACATTGGGTTACAGCCCCGCTTTGCTCGCCGACGGTATCAACTCCACCTCCGATGTGGCCTACTACGTCGTGGTCAGCGTGTTCATGCGGCTGGCCCGAAGACCGCCTGATCATGAACATCCCTACGGCCACAGCCAATTGGAAAGCATCGCCGCACTGGTGGTGGGCTCGTTTGTCGTCACCACGGCCATCGCCATCTTCTGGAACGCAATTGAGAAGCTGTACGACCTGCTCGCTGGTCAGAGTGATTTCAGCGGGGCGACTATCGGCGTTCTGTGGGTCGCGCTGTTCACCGTGTTCCTTAAGATCGGACTGACTATCTTCACTCAACGAATCGGTCAGGAGACGGGGAACGCGGCCGTGTTGGCCTTGGGCTATGATCATCGCAACGATATATTCTCCGCTGCCGGAGCGGCCATCGGTATCTTCCTGGGCCAACAGGGCTATCCTTGGGTGGATCCGCTGGCTGGGGCTCTGGTTGCATTGGTGGTCCTGCGCACTGGCGTCGAGATCCTGCGCCAATCCTCTGCGGATCTGATGGACACTGTGCCTGGCCGGTCGCTGGCTCGGCAGATCACCGAACTGCTAAGCACCATTTCGGGGGTAGAGGAAATCGAGGAGATTCACGCGCACCGGTTTGGGCCCTACCTGGTCATCAACGTGACCATTGGCGTCGAGGGTTCGCTCAGCGTGGCCGCTGGCGACGAAATCGCTTCGCAGGTAGAACGCACGTTGTACAGGCACATCGAGTTCCTGCGCCGCGTCCACGTCCACTACCATCCGGCCAGTATTTAGATTAGGACGCAGGATGGGATACGGGTGGACAGAAACCATTGCGCATAGTCACAGCGACGAATGACCAATACCCAATATGCAATACCCAATCTCCGTCATTGACGGTTGGTTTGGCTAACGACTCAAGAGCGGGAGAAGAAACCTATGACCACCATGGACAAACGCCAGCGTTTGGAAGCCACGTTTGCTGGTCAGCCGGTAGACCGGCCGGCGGTGGCCTTGTGGCGGCATTGGCCTGGCGATGATCAGCATGCCGATGACCTGGCTCGCGCCGCACTGGGCTTCCAGCGCACATTCGACTTTGACTTCATCAAGTTCATGCCCTCCAGCAACTACTGTATTGCCGACTGGGGCGCGGAGTCCCGCTGGATGGGCAATCAGGAGGGTACGCGGGAATGGGGGCAGCGGGTCATCCAGCAGCCCGAGGACTGGACTCAACTGCAGGTGCTCGATCCGTACAGTGGAATGCTGGACGAGATGCGCCGGTCCTTGGGCATTGTCGGCAAAGAGGTGGGAGAGGAGGTGCCCTTCATCCACACTATCTTCAACCCGCTGGCACAGGCCAAGAACCTGGCGGGCGAACGGCTGATCGCCGACTTGCGCCAGTATCCCGATGCCGTCAAGTCCGGGCTGGAGACCATCACCGAGTCGACCATCCGCTTCATCGAGGCGGTGCGGAACACGGGCATCGCTGGCATCTTCCTGGCCTTGCAGCACGCCACCTACGATCTGCTCAGCGAGGCCGAATACCGGGAGTTTGGCCGCCCCTTCGATCTGAACATCCTGGCAGCCACAGAGGGGCTCTGGTTCAATCTACTGCACCTGCACGGCCACAACGTGATGTTCGACCTCGTCGCTGACTATCCGGTGCAGGCGATCAACTGGCACGACCAGGAGACGCCACCCTCGATGGGCGAGGCACTGGCACTGGGGCGTGTCCCTGGTGCTGTAGTGGGCGGTTTACACCGTTGGGAGACGGTGCTGCGTGGCACGCCCGAGCAGGTGCGTGCCGCAGTCCAGGCCGCCATCGAGGAGACCGGTGGGCGACGGCTCATCGTCGGCACCGGCTGCGTAACCTTCACCAACACGCCCGTGGCCAACATCCGAGCGGCGCGCGAGGCAGTAGAGAGCAGATGACAGTGCCTGCAGCGCGAAATCTGTGTGCCGTCGGCAACGTGCGACGAAAGACGAATGACGAGGGACGGATTCGTCGTTGGTCTTTCGTCTTCCGTCGGCTATGTACTCCCTGCAGGGTTCATTACTACCGGTGTTAGGATGACCCAACAACGACTGCTTGCTGTTCTCGCTCATCCAGACGACGAATCCTTCGGCCCCGGCGGAACGCTGGCCAAGTATGTGGGTGAAGGCGTCGAGGTACACGTCTGCATCGTGACCGACGGAGCGACCGGCTCGGTCGTGCCAGACGCTGTGTCACCGGATGCGGCGGACTTGCTGGCTGACCTGCGGTTGCAGGAGTTGACCTGTGCGTGCCAGGTTCTGGGCGTGTATTTGCATACCCTGGGCTACCGCGACAGTGGTATGGAAGGATCGCCGGACAACAAACATCCGGCCAGCCTCTACCAGGCCGACTTGAACGACGTGGTGCGTGATGTGGTGCGCGTCATTCGCGAGACGCGCCCCCACGTGGTTATCACCCATGACCCCACGGGCGGCTACTTCCATCCCGACCACATCCGGGTCAGCCACGCTGTCGGCCGCTCCTGGCCCAAAGCCGGGGATGCCGACGCCTATCCGCCGCTGCTCTATGAGGGCCACGAGCCGTGGCAGCCGGCGCGGCTGTACCATACCGTCGTCGCTCGCTCGACGCTGCGGTGGTACATCTGCCTGCTGCGCTTGCGAGGCCATGATCCGAGCCACTACGGCCGGCAGGGCGACGTTGACCTGACCCAGGTGGGCGTGCCAGATCGGATGATTCACGTGCGGCTCGATGTGGAGGCATACCTGCCTGTCAAGCAGGAAGCGGGAGCCTGCCACAAGAGCCAGGGCGGGGGCGGCTCACGGTGGCGGGCCTTGCCTGCGTTTCTCCGCCGCCGTGCCATGCGCTACGAGTACTTTGTGCAGGCCCATCCGGAGGATGCCCGTTCGCACAGCGATCTCTTCGCAGGCCTCGATGTGGCGGCCCTGGATGGGACGCGGATGGCCACGGACGAACACGGATAGGGAACAGTCCTCCGCGTCCGATTTGGCGGCATACTTGGGGAGGTCTGAGTGGACAAGGGGGATCAGAGCCAGCGCCAACCACCCTTCATCCGTGAGGCGCTCTTGCAGGAGCCGACAGACGGAGCCGTGCGTTGCCTGACCTGTGAGCGGCACTGTGTGCTGGCGGAAGACCAGACGGGCTGGTGTCGCACGCGCCAGAATGTCGACGGACAGTTGTACACCCTGACCTACGGCGCAGTGTCGTCCCTTTCCGCCAACCCCATCGAGAAGAAGCCGCTCTACCACTTCCACCCTGGCACGGTCGCACTGACCTCGGGCAGTTGGGGCTGCAATTTCGACTGTCCCTGGTGTCAGAATGCGAGCATCAGCAAGTCGTCCCCTGCCGGCGTGCGGTTCATGACGCCCCAGGAGTTCGTGAGCGAAACCGTGCGCCGGGGATGTGGGGGCACCTCCATCAGTCTCAACGAGCCGACCCTCTCGATTGAATGGTCGCTGGAGGTGTTCCGGCTGGCCCGCGCTCGGGGATTGTACAACACCTACGTGACCAACGGATACATGACCACCAGGGCGCTGGAGTTGCTCATCGAGGTGGGGCTGGACGCCATGAACGTGGACGTGAAGGGGAGCGCTGAGACCGTGCGCCGCTATTGCGGCGCCGACGTGCAGAAGGTGTGGCGCAACTGCCGGACGGCGAGGGCGGCAGGCGTGTGGGTGGAGATCACCACGCTGGTTATTCCTACGGTGAACGATGATGAGCCCTCGTTGAGCGGCATCGCCGAACGTATCGCCGATGAACTGGGGAGCGAGACACCCTGGCACGTCAGCGGATACTACCCGGCCTACTGTTTCACCGCGCTGCCCACGTCGGTAGCGACGCTGGAGCGGGCGCGGGCCATTGGCCAGGAGGCGGGGCTGGACTATGTCTATGTGGGCAACGTGTTGGGCCATCCCGGCGAGAACACCTATTGTCCGCGATGTGGCGTGCTGCTTTTCGAACGTTTTGGGCTCAGGACGCGGCGATGCAAAATCCGCGATGGTCAGTGCTATGATTGTAGGCAACCCATTGCCGGGGTCGGCTGGCCTGGAGGTGATATCGTAGGCTGAGCAATAGCGATGAGATTTGACAAATGAGGCCTTGTTTGGTATATGGTAGTCATTCGGCTAGCGACTAGGGATGGGCGGTGATGACGATAGCACTCTGACATCAGCACTGCCGGTG
>CBDURC010000049.1:0-15449 GCA_965369635.1 uncultured Anaerolineales bacterium
GTGTGTGGCTTCTCAATCGCAAATCACAGGGCCAGGTCTATTTTGATGACATTCTATTCTTCGAGCTGGAGATTCCAGGGGAGCAGTAGAGAACAGAGGTTGAGGTTGCTGAGCATGCTTCCTACTCCTGGCGATCGAAACCCACCGCATCTGGGAAGACATCAACATATCCAACCGATCCGTCGGCCTTCGCCACGAGAACCCAACCGGTGAAGGCCGACTTCGCGTTTCTCAATGTCGTGGCGATTTCAATCATCCTGGATTGGCAGACCCTCGGCAGTTGTGGTATAATGCTGCTGAACGTCGGGTAAGCCTGCAGGAGGGGGGGGAATGCGAGAGTCTATCTGGGCTGATTATCAGGGAGCATATCAAGGCAAAGCTGTTCTGGTGACCGGGGGGGCGGGGGCTATCGGCAGCAATCTGACCCGATGTCTGGCCGAACTGGGGGCCCGGGTTTTGGTTCTTGACGATCTCTCCTCAGCAGAACGCTGGAATGTCCCCTCGCTGCCCGGCATTCTCTTCGTGGAGGGCGATATCCTGGACGAGGTGAAACTCAAGCGCGTGTTCTTCGAGCGCCCTCGTGTTGTCTTCCACCTGGCGGCCTTCTTCGCCAATCAGAACTCGGTGGATCATCCCGAACGAGATCTGATGGTCAACGGCCTGGGCACGCTGCGCTTGCTGGAGTACTCCGTCTTCACCGGCGTAGAGCGTTTCGTCTATGCTTCGTCTGGCTGCTCCATCTACGGCAGCGATGCCCCTTTGCCCTTGCGCGAGGAGTTCATGTCTCTGCACTTGAGCACGCCCTATCAGATCACCAAGATGCTGGGCGAGCTCTACTGCAATTTCTTCTACAACCACTATGACCTGCAGGTGGTCAAGCCCCGGTTCTTCAACTCCTACGGCCCGGGGGAGGTGCCAGGCCAGTACCGAAACGTGATCCCCAACTTCATCTACTGGGCTATGAAGGGACTGCCACTGCCGATCACCGGCAGCGGTGAGGAGACCCGTGACTTCACCTATGTCAGTGACATCGTGGATGGTCTCTTGCGAGCTGGGATCCTTGAGAGCGCCATTGGCCAGGAGTTCAATCTAGCCTCGGGCGAAGAGACCCGGATCATAGACCTGGCGCACATGATCAACGGCGCCAGTGGTAATGCAGCCGGCGTGCGCTTCGCCCAGCGTCGCAAATGGGATACCAAGAGCCGCTTGTTGGCGTCCATTAGCAAGGCACGCGTCCTCATTGGCTACGAGCCGGCCACTCCGTTCGAAGAGGGATTGGCCAGTACTGTCAAGTGGTTTCGTGACAACTGGAAGCGCATAGATGCCGCGGCCCGCTTTGCACCCGGCATCTCTTCGGCTGTGCGCGAGGTCGTTGTGGAGAAGTAGACCGGATGCTCAGGGTTCTCTCTGTCTTCGGTACTCGCCCCGAGGCTATCAAGATGGCCCCCGTTGTCAGGGAGTTGCAGAGACACTCCGACAGGGTCGAGTCGTTGGTCTGTGTGACTGCCCAGCACCGAGAGATGCTCGATCAGGTGCTGGAGCTTTTTGTCATCAGGCCAGACATCGACTTGGATCTCATGAGGGACAACCAGAGCCCGGCAACGCTCACTTCGCGGGCGATGACTGGCCCGACGAGGGTGCTGGAACAAGCGCAACCCCATCTGATCCTGGTACAGGGAGACACGACCACGGCCATGGTAGCAGCCCTGGCCGGCTTTTACCATAAGATCCCGGTGGGGCACGTCGAAGCCGGCCTGCGTACTGGCAATCGCTACAGCCCCTTTCCCGAAGAGATCAACCGCCATCTCATCGGCGTGCTGGCGACCTACCACTTTGCCCCCACTAGGACCGCCGCCGAGGCTCTGGGGACAGAGGGCATCCCTGAACATACAGTGTTCATCACCGGCAATACGGTCATAGATGCCCTCTTGTGGGCTGTGGAGCAACCGCCATCTGGCGAGACGCTCACGTTGCTGGAACGCCTGGGGATTGCTAGGGGGAGGGAGGGACCAGGGAACAACGAGATGGGGGGAGACACCGCCTTACCCTCTGCCTCGCCTTCTTCCCCTCTTATCCTGGTGACAGCACACCGACGCGAGAATTTTGGCCAGCCCTTGGAGAGCATCTGCACTGCCTTGCGAGAGATCGTACGGCGCAACCCGCATGTCCAGGTCGTCTATTCCGTGCACATGAACCCCAATGTAAGAGAGCCGGTGTTTCGTATTCTGAATGGCCACGAGCGGATCCACCTGCTTGATCCGCTGCCGTATGAACCCTTTGCCCATTTGATGAAGCATGCCTATGTGATCCTGACCGACTCCGGGGGCATTCAGGAAGAAGCCCCTGCGCTCGGCAAGCCGGTGTTGGTGCTGCGGCGCGAGACGGAGCGCCCCGAAGCCGTGGAAGCTGGTACGGTCAAGGTTGTGGGTACTGACAGTGAGCGCATTGTCGCCGCCACGGAACGGTTGCTCTCCGATGCAGGCGAGTACCGTCGCATGGCGCACGCTGTCAGCCCGTATGGCGATGGGCATGCGGCGGAGCGGATCGTAGGCATTGTTCTGGAGCACATGTCGTAGCATGGCAGCACATCCTGGGGAAGGCGATCGGAACGGTACGGGAACCAATGACCGCGCCAAGGCGTGGTTCAATTCGCCGTTATCTGTTCTGCGCCGTCCACCTTCGCTGTTTCGTCTTCCTTTGCCTTTCTCTGAGCGGCGATTGCTTCTGACCGCGCTTGACCTGCTAGCGGTGAATGGTGCCCTGCTCTTGATATTGGCACTGCGATCTGACCAAGGCCTGGTTTGGCAACTGCTCAGTCGTCACCCCTTCCGGTTCCTGCTGCTGAACGTCCTTTGGCTTCCCATAGCGCATGCTTTCGATGCCTATGACCTGCGGGGGTCGAGTCGATTCCCTACCGCGGCGCCAGCGGTGACCAGGGCGGGGTTGCTCACAGGTGTCATTTACTACTTGTTGAATCCTGCGCTGATGCCAGCCCTGCCAAATCGCTTTCTTTCCATCCTTGCTCTTCCGTTTCTGTCCACCGCTTTCCTCATGGCCGGACGGGGGCTCTACGTGCTGTCCCTGTTCCAGCCTCTCTTTCACCGCCGAGCGCTCATTGTTGGCGCTGGTTGGGCCGGGCGAACTATCGCCCAGGTCCTCACTGAGTACGGTGGTGGCATGTATTGGCTTGTTGGCTTCGTGGATGATGATCCAGTGAAACAGGGGACGGCGGTGGATGCCGGAGAGGGAAGTGAGGGTGAAGGGAGGGTGGAAGCAGGAGATGCCCTTGGGGCCCACACCGTTGGTACCCTGTCACCTCTGCATGTCATTGGGGATCGTCACGCGCTGAAGAGCTTGATTGCCGAGCAGCGTGTGACAACACTCGTCCTGGCTATCACGCACGAGGTTAACGGCGATCTGTTGCAGATCCTGATGGATTGCCTCGAACTGGGGGTGGAGATCATCGCCATGCCGGTGCTCTACGAGCAACTGACCGGCAGGGTGCCCATAGATCATGTGGGCGGCAATTGGTATGTCGCCATGCCTATTCACCATCCTGGCACCGGCACCATGTGGCCGGTGCTCAAGCGTCTCACGGACATCGTTCTGGCGTCGCTGGGCCTTCTGTTGCTAGGCATGGTCACTCCGGTGATTGCTGCTGCCATCTACCTGGACAGCCCTGGGCCCATCTTCTACACGCAGGAGCGGGTAGGCAAGGGCGGTCGTCGTTTCCGGGCCCACAAGTTCCGCTCCATGGTGCCCGACGCGGAGAAGGGCGAGGCCATATGGGCACGGAAGAATGACCAGCGGGTGACCCGCGTTGGTCGCATCCTACGTAGGACCCACGTGGACGAATTCCCCCAGTTCCTCAACATCCTGAAGGGTGAGATGAGCGCCGTTGGCCCCCGGCCTGAGCGCCCCGAGTTCGTGGAGGAACTGGCTCAAGATATCCCTTTCTTCCGCGTGCGTCATGCTGCCAGGCCTGGCATGGCTGGTTGGGCCCTGGTCAACCAAGGTTATGGTAGCTCAAGAGAGGCCGCTGTTATAAAACTGCAGTACGACCTGTACTACATCAAGCACCAGTCCCTTTGGCTCGACTTGGTGATTCTCCTCAAGACGGTTGTGGACAGCTTCGCTCTTAGGGGACGTTAGAAAAGGAAATGGTACGAGTGCTGAGGGCGGGAGTGTTGCGTCTGGGGCAATGCTGTCGCCCGCTTTTGTGCTGGGATGGTAGAACCTGGAGGATATGGTGAGTTCGGCGGTCACTTTGCGCAAGAACTGGCGCTTCTGGTTGGGCATCCTGCTTGGTTTGGTCTGTCTGGCATGGCTGGCGTACACGGTAGATTGGGCGGACGTAGGAACAGCTCTCAAGGAGATGGACTACCGGTGGGTGCTGGCGGCTACGTTGCTCAACCTGGCCAGTGTGCCCCTTCGTGCGTTCCGTTGGCGGCTGATGTTCCGTACGTATCCTGCTCCTCCTTTCGGGCAACTGATCAGGGCGATGCTCATCGGGCAGGCCGTGAACGTCCTGTCGCCGGCGCCGCGATTGGGTGATCTGGTGCGCGCGACGTTGGTAGGACAGGGAAGAACCACCTACGTGCTGGGCACGCTGATGGTGGAGATCTCCCTCGATTTGCTGATGCTGGCCGCGGTGGTTGTGTTGCTACTGTCCCGGGTTGCATTGCCATCCTGGTGGCGAGGGTCGGGCGAGGCCTTGGTGATCACCGCCGCTGGAGCCCTGGCGGTTGTAGCAGCGCTGGTGATCGCGCGGAGGTGGTTCGCTCGCCTGTTGGAAGCACTACAGACTCGCTGGCGCCGCCCGATGGTCCAGCGCATTCTGACCGGAGCCCACCAGGCTTTGTACAGCCTTGATGTCCTTGGCCGGCCAGCTTTGCTGGCCGCACTGGCCTGCTCGGTGGTGATCTGGATCGCCTACACCTCTGTGAACTGCGTCTTGCTGGGGGCCATCGGGGAGCGACTGGCTGTGCTGCCTGCGCTCTTCCTCCTGGCCGTTCTTCAACTTGGGGTTGCGGTGCCTTCATCGCCTGGGCGCATCGGGGTGTATCACTACCTGTGCATCCAGGCCCTGGTCGTCTTTGGCATTGGTGATGCCAGGGCGCTTTCCTACGCGCTCGTCTTGCACGTGATCTCGGTAGTGATTCCAATGGCGCTTGGGGCGGCTTTGGCCTGGCAACTGGGCGTGTCGCTGTGGCGCCGCTCCAATGCGATGGAGTCGTGACTTGTTGACCTTGCTTCAGGTGATTTTCTGGCTGGCAGTCGGCGTCATGGTGTACACTTTCCTGGGCTACCCGCTGCTGATTGGTCTGCTGGCCCGAGCTATGCAACGCCCCGTTCAGCGTGCAGAGACCACGCCGCCAGCGACGCTGATCATCCCTGCCTACAACGAGGCCTCCGTCATTGCACGCAAGATAGAAAACAGCCTGGGTTTGGACTACCCCGCGGATTGCCTGGAAGTCGTCGTGATCACCGATGGCTCCGACGATGGAACGGTTGACGTTGTGTCTTCCTATGCCGAGCGGGGCGTACGACTGTACCATCAACCGCAGCGGCAGGGCAAGGCGGCTGCCATCAACCGCGTAGTCCCGCTAGTGAGCGGCGAGATCCTTGTCTTCTCTGATGCGAACACGATGATCGAACCTGGAGCCTTGCGTGCGCTAGTGCGTAGCTTCGCTGACCCTGCGGTGGGGGGCGTATCCGGTGAGAAGCAGGTGCAGGGTGGCGGTGAAGGGCTCTATTGGCGCTACGAATCCTATCTCAAACGGTGTGACAGCGCGCTGACTTCCGTCATGGGAGCCGCGGGGGAGTTCTTTGCTGTGCGGCGAGAGCTGTTCCGGCCAACGGAGGAAGACTCGGTGATAGAGGACTTCGTGCTCTCGCTGCGGTTGGTGGAAGCGGGCTGGCGGGTGGTGTACGAGTCAGAAGCTGTGGCCACCGAATATGCCTCTCCCTCGCTGGCGGGCGACTGGCGGCGGCGGACTCGCATCGCGGCGGGTGGTTTCCAGGCCATGGTGCGGTTGCGCAGCTTGCTCAATCCCGCACATGGATGGGTGGCCTGGCAATACTGCTCACATCGCGTCCTACGTTGGGCGGTCACGCCCTTCTTGCTGCCGGTGATCTATGGCCTCAATCTGCTGTTGGTGGGGCAGCCACTCTACCGGTTCCTATTGCTGGCGCAGACTGCTTTCTATGCGGCTGCTCTGCTTGGATACGGGCTCACACGGTTTGGAATACGTGGCGGGCCGCTGCACTCGGTGTTCTACTTTTGCTTCGCCAACGCTGCGGCGTTGGCGGGCTTCGGGCGCTATCTCGCCGGAACTCAGCCAGTGACCTGGGCCAAAGCCCGATGAACGATCCAGAGGATGCGTCTATGACACAGAGTCCGTCTCACCTGTCGCCTTTCACACATCGGAAGAGTATCGCCGTAGTTGGAGCATCAACCGCGGGGCTGTTTGCCGCGGCCTTGTTGGCCGAAAAGGGCCTGTCGGTTCGTGTCTACGAGGCCAATGGGTCATTCAATGCCCTGCCGAGAACGCTCATCGTCACCAGTCGCCTGTCTCAGGTGCTGGGTTTCGTGCCCACGGAGGCGATAGTCAACCAGGTGCATCATATCGAGCTGATCTCTCGTGGCGCTTCCGCACGGATCACGCTGCGGAAACCCGATTTCATCATCGAGCGGGAGAGCCTAGTAGGGCTGCTGGCCGAGCGGGCGCACAGAGCAGGGGTGGAAATCGTGTCCGGCCAGCGATTCGTTGGCTTCGATAGCGCTGCCTCCGGCGGTCACGGGCAACTGCGGCTGCGATTTGTGGACGCCACGAGCGACTACCAACGAGAGGAACCGGCTGATTTGGTGATTGGGGCTGATGGCGTGCGTAGCCAGGTAGCCCAGGCAGCCGCTCCGAAGCAGCGAGACTCGGTAGCTCTCTTGCAGGCGCTCGTAGCCCTTCCCCCGAATGCAGACCCGCATACGGTGCGAGTGTGGTTCGAGCGAGGCGACACTCGGTTTTTCTACTGGCTGATTCCGGAATCGAGGGAGAGGGCTGCCGTGGGGTTGATCGGCGAGGGAGCGGCAGAGGCAAAGGAGCGGCTGGCGCGCTTTCTCGGCTCTCAGGGCTTTGAGCCTCTGGAGTACCAGGCAGCGCCGGTGGCAGTGCATCGCTTCTCATCCCGCCCGTGGGCCGAAGTCGGGGGCAACCGCGTCCTGCTCGTGGGAGACGCCGCAGGTCAGGTGAAGATGACCACTGTGGGCGGGGTGGTGACAGGTTTACGGGGAGCCCGGGCCGCGGTCGATGCGGTCCTGGGCCGAAACAGCTACCGACAGGAGCTGCGAGAGCTCAAGCGTGAACTGGACCTGCATCTTCTTATGCGCAGAATCCTGGACCGCTTCACTGATGCTGACTATGACACTCTTCTGCACTCCCTGAACCGCAGGATCAAAGACATCCTGGAGACTGGCAATCGGGATGAGATGGTCAGAGCCTTCTGGAGACTGCCTTTCGCGCAGCCGCGACTATTATCCCTGGCCCTGGGCGTGCTCTTGCGAAAACCGGGTGCGGCGGGAAAAAGAAGATGAACATGAGGACTGAACTGATGAACCGGCTTCCCCAGCAGAGGATGTGGTTGGCAGTGGAATGGGGCCTGCTGGCACTGGCGGCACCCTTTCTCCTCCTTCCCACTGCGAAACCGCAGGCCACTCTCCTGGTGCTAGGGCTGCTGTGCATGTTCTGGCTCATCGCACTGGTTCGGCGGCAGCCCTGGCCGGTGACGCCCTTCAACGGAGCCTTGTTGCTCTTTTCCGTCATGGTGGGAGTTGGCACTCTGACTACCACGCTGCCGGCTCTGACTGCGGCCAAGGCTACAGGGCTTGTCCTGGGGTTGGCAGTGTTCCGGGCGGTGGCGCAGACGCGGGGGACACGGGGCGTAGCACTTGCCCTGGGAGGAGTGATCCTGGCGGGGATGGGGGTGTGGGCGCTGGGAATGCTCGACCTTCAATGGCCTGCGAAGGTTCCGGTGTTGCAGGCCTGGCTGGATCGATTGCCGCAGCATGTTATGCGCCTGCCAGGCACGCCAGCGGGAGGGATCAGCCCCAACCAATTGGCCGGGACCTTGGTTCTGCTCCTGCCAGTGGCCCTGGCCGCCCTCTTGGGGGGTAAACGCCTCGGGTCTCGTTGGCTGCTGTCGCTCTTGGGACTGGCCGGGGTGGTTATCTGGGGCATTACGCTCTTTCTCACCCAGTCGCGTGGGGGTTGGATCGGAGGAGCGGCCGGCGTGCTGGCATTCTGCACCTTGTGGGGACTGGGAGGCCAGCGGCGCTGGCAGCGGGTGGTTGGCTTGGCCTTGCCGCTCCTGGCGATAGTGGCGGTAGCGATGGTGCTGCTGTACCTGGGACCTGACCGGATAGGCCAGCTTCTGTACGGCACAGCCGAGGGGTCTGTGGAAACCGCCGTGGGTGCCATTTCCTTCAAGGGGCGGGTGGAGATATGGTCACGGGCCCTCTACACCATCTATGATTTTCCCTTCACCGGCCGGGGACTCGGCACTTTTCGGCAGATGACGCCTCTGATGTATCCGCTCTTCCTGGTCAGTCCTGAGAAGGATATCGCCCACGCGCACAACGTGTTCTTGCAGGTCGCGGTGGATCTGGGATTGCCAGGGCTGGTAGGCTATCTGGCCCTGTTGCTGGTGGCCGCATGGGTCGGTTGGCAGGAGCTTCGGAGAGGAGGCGGAGGGCGCTGGCTGGCGGTGGGCGTGCTGGCAGGGTTGCTGGGGTTCCACGTCTACGGTATGGCTGACACATTGGCCCTGGGGTCCAAACCGTCATTTCTGTTGTGGTGGGTGCTGGGGCTGCTGGCTGCGGAGTCGGAGGGATGATCCGGGTCAATGATCGGTTCGACGTCGGGTGGCTGGAGGGGATGACTGTCGAGGGTGTGCTGAAGGCGTGTGGCTTCACTTATCCGCTGCTCGTGGTCTCTGTCAACGGACAGATTGTCTCCAGGGAGGCGTATCCGACATTTCCGGTAGCGGACGAAGACGAGGTCAAGGTCTTGCACTTGGTTGCCGGCGGCTGAGGAAGGAGTTAGGTGACCGTGACGACTTCCTTTCCTTGCAGCTTCTCTAGCACCTTAGTGGCGATGAGTTCCAGGTGTGTCCTGTTGCGCACGAAATCCAACTCGTCGGAGGGGACGGTCAACACGGGGCAGAGCGAAAAGCCCTCAATCCATTCTTCGTATAGGATGTTCAGTTGCTCCAAATACGCGGGGTCTATCTGTTGTTCGTAGTCACGCCCTCGCAGACGGATGCGCTCGCCCAGCGTGGACACGCTGGCTTGTAGATAGATGATCAGGTCTGGCGGCGGCAAGAAGGCCTTGATCGCCTCATACATCTCGCGGTAGCTAGCGTAATCCCGCTTGGACATGAGGTTCTGCTCGTGCAGGTTCCGGGCAAAGATCTCAGCGTCCTCGTACACGGTGCGATCCTGGATGACCGTGCTGGGATAATCCACAATCTGGCGGTGGTGGCGTAGCCGCCGGGAGAGGAAGAAGATTTGGGAGTGGAAGCTCCACGTGCGCATGTCCTGGTAGAAATCAGCCAGGTATGGGTTGTCATCCACCGCTTCGTAGAATGGGTGCCAACATAGGTATTCGCTCAACATCCGGCTGAGGGTGGATTTGCCGACACCGATGTTGCCGGCCACGGCGATGAAGCGCTTGCCCATTGACTGTATCCTCCTGTTGCCCTACCACGTCCGCCCACGATTGGTGTTCATCTTCGTTACATAGCTGCCCTCCAGATCCACGCCGGAGTAATTCGCCAGCTTGAGCAGGTATGCCAAGCAGTCGACCAATTCCTCCTGCAAGTGGGGCAGATGTTCCTGCAGTGCCCGATCACGTGCCTCCTGCTGGTTGCCTAGCTTCTCGTAGAGCAGTTCCTGCGCCCTCCATACCGCCTTCAACTCTGCTCCAAGCTCGCCGATCTCCTCCGTCAAACAGATGTAGTTGAAGTAGATATCTGTCAGGAATCCCTTGTGCCTGTCTAGCGTCTGATGCCAACGCTGGAAGTCACTAAGCCGGCGGCGGCTTGGCAAGCTGGGGGCCTCTTTCGCCCGTGTAGAAGGCTCCAGATCAGGCAGTGGCTGCTGGAAGATACCCCTGCTCAGGGTTTCCCGAATCTGTCCGATGAGCCGCTCTCTGGCCCGACGATCTTGCACGATGTCCAGGGCGTTGGTGTTAATGGTCAGCACCGGCGCGGCAGTGTACTGTGCAAGGAACTGTTCGTAGGCGAGCCGCAAGCCGTCAATGTAGTCCCTGGACATGGTGCGCTCGTAGGGCCGGTCGCGTAAGCTGATGCGTTGCATGAGCACATCAGTGTCGGCACGCAAGAAGACGACCAGGTCTGGCGTGGGGATCTGCTCGCTGAGGATGGTCTGCACCCGCTCGTACATTGTCAGTTCGTCGCCTCTGAGGTTCAGGTGGGCGAAAAGCCAGTCCTTGTCGAACATGTAGTCGCTGACCAGGGTGTGGTGGCGCAACGTCTGGCGAATCACGTGGTGCTGTTGGCGGTAGCGGCTGAGCAGGAAGAAGACCTGTGTCTGGAAAGCGTAGCGTTTGGGATCGGTGTAGAAATCGCTGAGGAAGGGGTTCTCCTCAAAGACTTCCAGCAGCAGCTCTGCTTCCAGCGGTTCTTTGAGCATGCGGGCCAGCGTGGTCTTGCCCACGCCGATGGCTCCCTCGATGGCGATGTAGTGGTGCTGATTTTCGGGCATGGCCGGGTCTCCCTGGGGCGCGGGATCTGAGTGATTGTCTCAGCTCGTCGTGCATAGGATACCGCGATTGGGAGAAAAAGTCAAGATACGGAGTTGAAACTTTCGTGAGCTTGCATCGTATGGTATGATGAGAGCCGGTGTTAGACGTGCTGGCTGGCAAGTGGCGGAGTGAGGATGTGAGCGAGGAACAGACCTGGATCGCACAAGCACTGGCTGGGGATCGTGGCGCCTTCGGGCGCCTTGTGGAAGCATACCAAATTCCGGTGTATAACTTGGCACACCGCATGTTGGGCAATGCGTTGGAAGCGGAAGATGCTGCGCAGGAGGCCTTCTTGCGGGCCTATGCCAAGCTACACACTTATCGGCCGGAGCGGAAGTTCTCCACCTGGGTGCTGTCCATCACCTCGCACTACTGCATTGATCGGCTGCGGCGGCGACGCTTCACCTGGCTTTCGCTGGAGGCGCCTTTACCGCCAGGGTCGCTGCAAAGCGACCATGGGCTTCCGGAAGAAGCAGCCTTGCGGAGCGAGGCAAGAGAAGAGGTGCACTGTCTGTTGGATGGCCTGGAGCCAGCCTACCGCGCTCCGATTGTGCTCCGCTATTGGCACGACCTCTCCTACCAGGAGATCGCAGCGACGCTGGGCATCACGCTGGCGGCGGTCAAGACTCGCTTGCACCGGGCCCGACTCAAGCTGGCCCAGCAGGCGGCAGAGCCGCAGAAGGCACGACAGATCCCCAAGGTGTCCTTGGGAGGAGTGCCAGGTTCGAAGGTTTCGGGTTCGGAGTTTTGGGTTCAGAGTTCGGCACAGAACGGTGAGGGCCAAACGCTGACGCCAGGACTTGGGACCGTGTAGGCGGAGAGCGAAGTGGTTGATCACGCAGAGATGACCCTTATGATGTCACTGGCGCTGGATGGGATGCTCTCTCCTGGGGAGCAGGGGGCATTCGAAGCACACCTGTGCACCTGCCCTGACTGCCAGGCCAGGTGGACACGCTGGCGGCAAGTGGATGCGTTGCTAGCTGCGGGACCTGTGCTCTCGCCTTCGCCTGGTTTCAGCGCCCGTGTGCTGAAGCGCCTGAGACACCGCGGGCAATACCAGCGGCGGCTGCTAGGCGGCGTGCTGTTGCTGGGCGGTTCGCTTTCCGTGTGGGGCATGGTGCTCTTGGCCTTGGTCGCAGCGGCTCTGCTCTGGACTATCAGCGATCCGTCGGTAGCTATCCACGGTGCACAAGTTCTGACGCATCTTCTGGCCGCTGGTGGCCTGTTGGTCAAGGCCGTGCGGCTGGGCCTGGGGAGCATGGTCAGCCCTTTGGTGTTGCCGTGGTTGGTGGGTTATGCCTGTGTGGTGTTGGTGATGACAGCGGTGTGGGTTCGGTTGGTGCGGCGACGCCCACTGCGAGCCCCGGCCTTGATACTCGTGATGTAGTTCTCAGTGCCTGAGGTTGCTTGGGCAGATTCAATCACAGGAGGTGAAAGAGATGAAGCGTAGACTGTGGATCGTGATGTTGGTGCTTGTGGCCCTGTTGGTGCCAACGACCGCTGCCCTTGCCGGCAATGGCGGCAATAGCGGCGATGATAGTGGCAAGGTGGTGTTCGGTGGCGACTTCGTGCTGAAGGAAGGCGAAAGGCTCGATGGTGACCTGGCGGTCTTTGGCGGCGATGTCACGCTGGAACCGGACAGCCTGGTGAACGGTGATCTGCTGGTCATGGGAGGTAGTGTCACCGCAGCAGGTGAGATCAATGGCGACGTGGTGATCTTCGGTGGCAATGCCGATCTGGAGGCCACAGCGGTGGTGGATGGCGATGTTATCACACTCGGGGGCAACATACACGAGGCTGAGGGGGCGACCATCAGGGGAAAAACAAGCGAGGGATTCTCCTTTGGGTTTGTGCCCCGCGTGCATGCGCTTCGTGTGCCGAGGGTGTGGTGGCCATGGCAGAGCGGCGCCAACCCGGTTCTGGGCTTGTTCTTGCGGGGACTGAAGGCCTTGGGCACGGCACTGGTGTTGGCTCTGCTGGCTCTCCTGGTCGTGTCTCTGTGGCCCAAACCGACGGGCTTGGTGGCGAACACAGTGTGGCGGAGCCCGGCCGCGAGCTTCGGTGTGGGGCTTCTGACCCTGCTTGTGGTGGCCGGTCTGGTGGTGCTGCTGATCATCACCATTTGCCTGAGCCCGTTGCTTGTATTGGCTACGGCGGTGGCATGGCTCTTTGGCTGGATTGGCCTGGGCTGGCTGGTGGGACGTCGACTGCTGGCGGCGCTCAAGGCCAAGGATGTTGCCCCGGTGTGGGAGGCTGGCCTCGGCGTCTTCCTCATCACACTACTGGTTGCCATGCCGTGCATCGGTTGGCTTGTGTGGCTTGTGGGCGGTGCGTTTGGACTGGGTGCGGTGGTGCTGACTCGCTTTGGCAGCCAGCGCTACAATGGGACCCAGCCCGCGCCGCCACCGGAGCCACCGGACGTGTTGCCGGCTGGCCCCATCTTGCCCGAAGAGGACGAGGTGCCGGAACTGCCGTTGGTTGAGTTCCCTTCGCCTGAAGAGGACGAGGTGCCGGAGCTGCCGTTGGTTGAGCTCCCTTCGCCTGAAGATGGCGAGCCAGCGGAGGCCCTGCTGAGCGAGCCGTCCTTGCCAGAACCGCCGGAAGTAGTGTCAGTCGAGGAGGTTGAACCGGACTGATGGGCTAGAGCTCGTAACGCGTGGAGCAAGTGAGCGGCGGGGAGGCTTAGTCTTCCCCGCCGTCGCGACGGCGAAGAGGCGATTTGCCAAATCCACGTGTGTCTGTTACAATATGGTTGGTTGTGACGGGGCGTAGCGCAGCCAGGAAGCGCACTTGAATGGGGTTCAAGTGGTCGCCGGTTCAAATCCGGCCGCCCCGACCTATCTGTTTCTTCAACATGGCCGACGGCTGCAGGGCTGTCGGCCTTGGCCTGTCTAGGGGCTTGGGTGTTGGAAGTCCGAAAAGGAGCCCATGACGATGTGCAACGTTGCTCTCGTGAGCTGCCGAGGAACGCAGCAATGGACAGAGTAGTCAGCCAGCTCAGCGAGCATGACCGAGCGCTGCTTAGGCGTATCGAAGCGGGGTTGCCGCTGACAGCCGATGTCAGCCGCGCCGATCTGCGACTTTGGTGTCTCGCTCAAGAGGGCCTTGTGCTGATCGCACAGGCTCGGCCGCATTCCATCGCGTCGTTGTACCCCGGAGGCCAGGAGGCGCAACTGGTCCCACCATCGGAGCAGCCGTTGGTCCTTAGGGCCCTGAGAGAAGGCAAGGCGAGATCGAGTCAACACGACTTGCCCAGTGGCACGCCGGTGGTGCAGGAAGTCTACCCCGTCCGCAATGATCAAGGGAGGATCATTGCCGCCTTGAGCGTGGAGACCAACCTGATCGCTCACGAGAGGCATCGCCGGCGACACAGATCCTTCCAGCGGGCTGTTCGTTGGCTTCAGGGAATGGCCATCCGCGGCGAACTGCAGAGCGCAGCGGCCCTTTCCCCCTTCAGTGAATGGGATGGTATCCTCCGCGTAGATGCTCAGCGACGAATCACCTATCTCAGTGGCATTGCCAACAATCTGTATCGGCGTCTGGGCTACCTGCTGGACTTGCGGGGCACGCTGTTGGCTGATTTGCAGACGGGCGATGAGCAACTGGTGCGGGCAGCCGTGGAGACAGGGTGCTGCCAGGAGGAGGAGCGACAGGAGGGACGTCGCCTTTGGAACAGGAAGGTGGTTCCCCTGTGGCCGAGGGAACCGACGACGTCACGGCGTTGGCGGCTACCCTGGGAGGTCTCACCCTCACAGGTCGTGGGTGCCCTGGTCATGGTGAGCGATCTCACCGACGAGCGCTTGAAAGAGAAGGAGCTCAGGCTCAAGGCGACGATGGTCCAGGAAGTGCACCATCGGGTCAAGAACAACCTACAGGCCGTGGCTTCGCTGTTGCGGATGCAGTCGCGTCGCCTGCAGAACCAGGAGGCCCGCCAGGCGCTGCACGAGGCAGTGGGGCGCATCCTTAGTGTCGCCGTGATCCACGAGTTTCTATCTCAAGCCGAAGACCAGCTTATCAACATCCGTGATGTTTGCCAACGGATCATCACGCAGCTTCAGGGGGTGGGCATGGCTGCGGACAGGGACATCCAGTTGGAAGTGCGCGGGCCCAGCATCTATCTGCCCAGTCGCCAGGCGACGGCTTGCGCTCTGGTAGTGAACGAACTGTTGGAGAACGCTCTGGAGCATGGGTATCGAGGGCGCCGGGCCGGAGCAGTGGTGGTCAGGCTGCACGATGGCGGCGATGAGGTGAGCATCGGAGTGCACGACGAAGAAGGAGAGTTGCCCAAAGGATTCGATCCGGAGAGCGAGAGTGGGTTGGGCTTGCGGATCGTTCGCACGCTGGTTGAGGAAGAGCTAAGGGGGCAGTTTGAATTGCGGGCGGGTGCTGGTGGCGTATCGGCGGTTATCGTTTTTCCCAAGAGATCTCCCTTGAGCTAGGCTAGCGTTGTTGCATAGTTCTACATTTGTCACATTCCGCGTTGCAGCAGGGGGAGAGGCTCGTAGTGAGCCGCTGAGCGGAGCAGAGTGGCGCGAAACTGCACTCCGCTGGGCTACGTGCGTGACTACGAACTTCGTGTGCCATCGTCAAGATAGTCGCGGATGTCGGTGACTTTGGCCCCAAGAGATG
>CBDURC010000050.1:0-15423 GCA_965369635.1 uncultured Anaerolineales bacterium
TATCGTGTGGGAGACGTTGAGCAGCACACCACAATCTTTGCCAGATGATTTCAAGGAGCGTCAGGAACAGATCAAGCAGAAGCTGCGCACTGGTCGGCTGTTGGACATCGTTGAAGCGGTGCGGGATCTGTCCTGGCGCGAGCTGCGAGCCTATCTGACCAAAGCGGACGCGAAACTGCTGGCTAAGAGTCGGGGACTCCTGGTAGACGAGGTGGCTCTAGTGTTGGACAGGGAGAGTGTTGAAGCAGAGCAGATGATTGACGAAGCGCTTGCAGTCCACGCCGCGGATGAGTCTGGTGATGAATGAGTTGATCGGTAGAGTAGTGGCTGAAGATGTGCTTGGCTCTCGCCTTCAGAGCCGAAGGTCACACTTTGGTTTATGAGGATTTGACAGATAGCGGGTTTTGGATATAATCCGAGAGCCGAAACGTTTTGGAAGGAACTGCCTCAGGGCCTTTGCTTGACCAAAGCGCAGTGTGGGGATTGAAGAAAAGGAGGTGATGCACTCGCTCATACATAGCCTAATCGTCGGAAGCCGACGTCGCTCCAACGTTCAGCGTCGCCGGGATGGTGAAACAATGATTGTCTCAATGCTTCAAGGAGGAAGGAAATGAAAAGGTTCGCAGTATCGCTTTTGGTACTCACGTTGGTAGCCACCCTCTTGGCCGCCTGCCCGGCCCCCACGCCGCAGATCATCGAGGTGATCAAGGAGGTGCCGGTCGAGAAGACGGTCATCGAGACCGTCGTGGTCGTGGAGGAGAAGATCGTCGAGGTGCCGGTAGCTCCGAAGGTGCTCGTCTTCGAGTCCAGGCTGTTCAGCCCACCTCGCGAGCAGGAGTTCTTCATCAACGAGGTCATCGTGCCCTTTGAGCAAGAGCACGGGGTGAAGGTCTACTTCCAGATCCTCAGCGACGACGACCAGTTCCAGAGAGCAGAGGTTCAGCAGTCTACCAATCACGTCACCACCGACATCATCTGCGCTCACAATGGCAAGATGCCTGACTGGCTTGATGCCGGGTGGGTGGAAGATCTGACGCCGCTGGTTGAGTCATGGACCGACCGACACTTCAGCCCAACCTTCAATTCCGACACCAACAGGGATGGGAAGCAGTACTTCCTGCCAGTGGGCGCAGATGTGTATCTGCTGCTGGCCAACAACAAGACGCTTCCGTATCTCCCCGACGGTGCCGATATCGATGCCATAACCTGGGAGGAGTATGCGCAGTGGGCCGTCAACATCGCCGAGGGCGAGGGGGAAGGCAAGGTCTGCATCACCGGCATTCCCTCGAAGTCCTGGGTCTACATGTTCGGCGGATCGGCCTTGTCCTACGGCTCGGGCTTCCCGGACATCAACTCGGCCGGGGCCATGGATGCCTGGAAGATCTGGGAGAAGATCGGCAAGGCTGGTGGCTTCGTCCCGACGGTGCTGAACATTGATAGCTGCGTGGACCCGATGATGCGCGAAGAGTCATGGCTGACGGTGTTCCACAATGCCCGCGCTGGTCAGGTCTATGCCTCTAACGAGACCCAGTTCACCTTGGCGCCCGCACCGGGCGGATCGAAGGGCATCGGCACCATCGCCGGCGTCAGCGGCTACGCCATCGTGAAAGGCGCGCCGAACTACGACCTGGCAGTGGACTTCCTTGAATACCTGACCCGTCCCGAGATCCAGGTGAAGATAGCCAAAGGCACCGGTGGCTTCATCCCGCCAGTGCAAGAAGCGCTCGACTACATGGGCGATGAGGCTATCGACGAGGTCATCGCCAAAGCTGTCTTGGTGCTGGAGAACGGCATCGCCTCAGGCGTGCCCGGCTATCTGTACCAGGACTGGGGAGCCGTCAAGAAGTGCTTTGACGACGTGTTCGAGGACACGATCTTGCCTGGCAATGACGTAGATCAGGCACGACTCGACGCTGCACAGGAATGTGTGGATGGCCTTCTGAAGTAGCTCACTGATGCAGATGCATATGTAGCTACCTTGGATTTGAAAGAGCCGGGAAATCGATCCTATTTCCCGGCTCTGTTTTCTAAATGGCACCAAGGTCCTATCCGAGAATCACAAAGCCGACACCTTGGCTGCGACCAGGAGGCTGGCGAACCAGGCGAGTCGCCGCCTCTTCAGGGGTTTCGGATAGCTGCCAAGAAGGGTGGATGGGTATGACAGCAATAGCGCGTCGGAATGGCAAGACCTGGAAGAAGATTTCAAAAGGGGCTGCTCCCTATCTGTTGGTCCTTCCCGTCGTCCTCTATTATGCAGCCTTTTGGCTACGACCGGTCATCACCTCCGTCATCGCCAGCTTCACGAGTGCTGCGGGCCAGTTTACGCTGGAGAACTTTGCGCTCGTCTTTCACGAGGAGCATTTCATAGCTGCCGTCAAGAACACGGCGATTATTGTGGTTTTCTCCGTTACTCTTGAGTTCTTCGGCGCTTTGTTTCTCGCCCTGTTGATCAACAGGAAATTCAGAGGCTCAGACCTTTTCCTCTTCCTGGCCATGATTCCTATGGCGCTTCCGGCCGCTGCAGCGGGAGCCATGTGGACGACTGGGCTCACTGCCCATGGGTGGATGAATAGCCTGTTGGGCTACCTGGGGATTCTGGCGGAAGGCGAGAAGATATACTGGCTGGTGGGCTCTGATGCCAAGCTCCTGACAACGCTGATTATCATTGATGCCTGGCAGGTGATCCCCTCGGTTATGATCATCTTACTGGCGGGACTGCAAAACATACAAGAAGAAGTGAAAGAGGCCGGGTATGTCTTCGGAGGGGACTATTTTCACGTCCTGAGGAAAATCACGCTCCCTCTGCTCAAGCCGACCATTACGACAGCAATAATACTGAGGCTGATCTCAGCGATCCAGATTTGGCTCATCATAGTGTTTCTGTTCGGGTTCTCCAGGCTGCCTGTCTTGCTTGAAAGGGTGGTTTACTACACCAAGGAGGTAAGAGGACTGTACATCGCCGGTCAGGTGGCTGCTGGCTATACCCTCGTGGTCGCCGCGGTCGTGTCTCTGGCAGCTCTGGTCTATCTGCAGGTGTCGGGAGCATTCAAGCGAGAGAAGGAGCAACTCACATGACGAAGACGAAAAAGAAGCCGGTGAACGTCGCCAAGGCTGCAAAAACGACGATCTTCTACATCTTTGTCGTCGGAGTCATGGTTGCCCTATTGCTGCCGATCTACTTCATCATCTCTCTGTCCTTCCTATCCACGAGAGAGGCGTATACGTATCCCCTGCCGTTGGTCCCCGCGCTCAACACCCAGTTCAAACTGGAATATGGGAAGCGGGGTTACCTGCTGAGTGTCTACGATAGGGTAGACGGCGGTTATGAGAGCGTCCTGGATACCGCCGAGCTGGAGAAAATGCAGGTCTACTTGAAATCCCAGTTGGCCACTCCGATGACCATGGAAGACATCGAACAGCAGATCGCCAAGCTGGAGACGGAGGACGTGGTCTATTTCACCCGCAGGAGAAACCTGCTGGGCAACTACCAGACCTTCTTCGGGGTGGCCGGCTTTAAGGCGGTTCCCGCCCTGATCAGAAGTCTACAGATCTGTGCCATGACCATAATCATCTCTCTATCTATTGGAGGAATGGCGGGTTATGCTTTTGCCCGCTATGCTTTCAAGGGAAAGGATCTGCTGAAGTTCAGCACTCTGTTTGTGAGGATGTTCCCAGGCGTGGCCATCGCCATACCCATGATCAAGATTCTTGTTGGCCTGAACTTCTATGACAAACCCATCGGATTGTCTCTGGTATACTCCATCGGTAACATCGCCCTGACCGTCTGGATCACGGCCAGCATCTTCATGGGCATCCCTGAAGCGCTGGAAGAAGCGGCCCAGGTTTTCGGGGCCAGCAAGGCCCGATCATTTCTGCGCATCACCTTGCCACTGGCTCTGCCTGGGCTGGCAGCCGCTGCTATGTATTCCTTCTTGGGGGCCTGGAATGAAACAGTGTCGGCGATCATTCTGACGCAGTTTAATCCCACTTTTTCCGTCATAGTGTATCAAACGGTCCTGGGTGCTGTTGGACAGGTGAATTTGGCTGCGGCAGGCGGTATGGCCATGGCCATACCGGCGGTCATCTTCACCTTCTTCATCCGCAGATACATCCGCCAGATGTGGGGCGGGGTCACCATATAGCAAGGGGGAAAGCATGGCAACACTAACCTTGAATAGTGTCACCAAACGGTTCGGCAAGAAGGTCGTGGCGGTCAAGGACTTTAGCCTCGAAGTGCCCGATAGGGAATTCCTCGTGCTTCTGGGGCCGTCGGGCTGCGGGAAAACAACAACCCTGAGAATGGTTGCTGGTCTGGAAGAGGTGACTGGGGGAACCATTCTGATCGATGAGGTTGATGTGACCGACTTGCCACCCAGAAGAAGAGACGTAAGCATGGTTTTCCAGAACTATGCGGTTTGGCCCCACATGACGGTGTATGAGAACATCGCCTATGCCCTGAAGCTCAAGAGGATGGACAAGAGGACGATTGACAAGACGGTCAAGGAAGCGGCAGAGATGACCAGAATCGCCGAGCTTCTTGATCGCTATCCATCCCAGCTTTCAGGAGGTCAGCAGCAAAGGGTGGCGGTGGCCAGGGCAATCGCGGTGAAACCAAAGTTGTTCCTGATGGATGAGCCGCTCTCGAACCTGGACGCCAAGCTGAGAGTGGCGACGCGGACGGAACTGAAAGCGATCCATGACCAGACCGAGGCCACGACCGTATTCGTCACCCATGATCAGTCCGAAGCCATGAGCCTGGCGGACCGCATTGTGATCATGAAAGACGGGGGGATCGTGCAGATCGGTTCGCCTGACGACGTCTATCACCGCAGCGTAAACCTGTTTGTGGCCGATTTCATCGGCACGCCTCCCACGAATCTCATGGACGTTGATCTGAAAGTCGGAAACGGTGACTGCCGATTGGTCAATCCTGATTTTGATCTGAACCTGAGCGCCGAGAATGCGGCCAATCTGAAGGATCATGGGAAGAAGGCCCTGGTTCTGGGCCTAAGGCCAGAGAGCATTGTTCTCGTGCCTGAAGAGGACGGTGTCCTGTCGGCACAATGTCTTGTCTCCGAGCCGCAAGGCTCTCATCAGATTGTAGCCATTGAGCTTGGAGACAGGATCGTCAAGATCATCGCTCCCTCGGATCCCCGGGTTGAGGCGGGCGAAACGATTCACTTGACATTCAAACAGGAGGCGTTGGCCTTCTTCGACAAAGAAACGGGTTTGAGAATCTAGTACCTTGCTGATGACATTCTTGCACACTCGACAAGAAAACTGACCACGAAGACACAGAGACAGAGGCCCCTTTTCGATCTTTCTCCTCTTTGTGCCTTGGTGGTCTGGTGGCAAGAGTATCTCAACTTGAACTGGATGGCAGCAAGAGATGACATGCTTCACGACATCCGCTGGACTTCCCGCAAGATCAACCAACGGTTGAGATTGATCGAACCTCTGGCCATCCGGCGTCGCCAACCGCTGCCGCCGTTCAGGCACTTGAAACTGGACAGCCCGCTGGCGGCCCCGCCAGTTTCCCCCGAAGCAGACGATGCAGACTGGCAACAGATCCCCTGGGGCACCTATTGGTGTGAATTCAACGCCGATTTTCTTCTCCGTACCTCGTTTCAGATCTCCCCTGACTGGAGCATCGACGCCCCCATCGCCTTGTACCTTCCCATTGGGGAGGCGGGTGATTTCAGCCACCCCGAAGTCCTGATCCACATTGATGGTGTGCCCTATGCGGCCTGCGACCGGCACCATCAGGAGATACTGCTGCCGCAGAGTCTTTCCGATGGTGCTCCGCATCTGTTGGCGCTCCATGGTTGGGCGGGTAGCCTGCGCAACGACAGGGACGCCCGGCTGCTGATGCGTGAGTGCGCCCTGGTGCAAATCGATCAACCCACTCGCGACTTCATTGCTCTGGCGAGGGTGGCGCTGGGCGTTGCCGACCATCTGGACGAGAACGAGCCCTCGCGCGCACACCTGTATGGCGCCCTGGATGAGGCGTTCAAGGTGCTGGATACGCGAGATCCCCTGGGTGAGCCCTTCTACGCCAGCGTGCCCCTGGCCCACAAAGTGTTGCGGGAGGGCGTCGCCCGAGCGGGCGCTGCGTTGGATGTGAATATCACTGCTGCTGGCCACGCGCACATAGATGTTGCCTGGCTGTGGACGCTCGCTCAGACCCGGCGCAAATGCGGGAGAACCTTCTACAACGTCATACGCTTGATGGAGCAGTTCCCCGAATTCCGCTTCAGCCAGAGCCAGCCCCAGTTGTATGACTTCGTGTGGCAGGAGTATCCCCAGTTGTTCGAGATGATCAAGCAGCGGGTACGCGATGGCCGTTGGGAACCTCTGGGCGGCATGTGGGTGGAGGCGGACTGCAACATCACAGGCGGCGAGTCGCTGGTGCGGCAGTTTCTTCTTGGGCGCACCTTCTTTCGGGAACACTTTGGGGCTGACGCCGATGCTCCAGTCTTGTGGCTTCCCGATGTGTTTGGCTATGCCTGGAATCTTCCCCAGTTGATCAAAGAGGCGGGCCTGGAGTACTTCTTCACCATCAAACTGGGCTGGAATCAGTACAACCGCCTGCCTTACGATTCCTTCTGGTGGCAGGGTCTGGATGGCACGCGCGTGCTCACTCACTTCAGCCCCACGCCTCCGCGTGCGGGCGTTCACGCCAGCACCTACAACGCCAATGCTTCTCCCGAACAGACGTTGGGCACCTGGCACAACTTCCAGCAGAAGGACTGCGGCGGGCCTGGCGTCACGCCTCCGCTCCTCATGTCCTTTGGCTATGGTGACGGAGGCGGTGGCCCCACGCGGGAGATGCTGGAGAACATCCGCGAGATGGGGGATTTCCCTGCCACGCCGCACATCCGCTGTGGCACGGTGAGAGAGTTCTTCCGCCAACTGGAGGCGCAGGTCGGAGAGCGCCTGCCCACGTGGAACGGTGAGCTGTATTTGGAGAACCACCGTGGAACCTACACGACCCAAAGCCGTAACAAGCGGGCCAATCGCAAGAGCGAGTTCCTCCTGCACGATGCGGAGTATCTGGCCGCTCTGGCCTCTGTGATCGTGCCTGACTACAGGTACCCCCACGCCGATCTGCGCCATGCCTGGGAGTTAGTCTGCCTCAACCAGTTCCACGATATCATCCCCGGCAGCAGCATAGGCCCTGTCTACGCTGAATCGCTGCAGCAGTACGCTGAGGTGCGCGAGATCGGTGAGAGAGTTCGGGATGGTGCCCTGGCGGCGATTGCTGAAATGGTGGAAGGCGACGTTCTGGTGGTGAACCCGACTTCGTTTGGGTGCAGCGATCCGGCCCTTTGGCCTGATCCAGGAGTGGGAGGTCAGGCGTTGCAGCACCCGGACGGCACGCCCATCGCAGTTCAGTCTGTGGAGGGGGGATTGCTATTAGATATTGGATATTGGCCCTCTTACAGCATTACACCGCTGTCTACCACCTCAATACCCAATATCCAATACCCAATATCCACTCTCATTGCCACCCCGACCCTACTGGAAAACGACTATCTGCGGGTGGAGTTCGACACTGCTGGCGACATTGTCCGCGTGTATGACAAGATGAATGACCGTGAAGTGCTGCCCGCAGGTGCGGTGGCCAACCAGTTCCAGGCTTTTGAGGACCGACCGCTCAGCCCCGATGCCTGGGACATTGACATCTTCTACGACGACAAGATGTGGCTGGCTGACCCGGCCGACTCAGTGCGTGTGGTCGAGAGCGGCCCGCTGCGTGCCACGCTCGAAGTGCAGCGGCGCATTCTGAACAGCGAATACACGCAGCGCGTCTTTCTGTCTCACAACAGCCCACGCCTGGACTTCGATACGACTATTCAATGGAGCGAGGGGCACATTCTGCTCAAAGTGGCCTTCCCTGTGGATGTGCTCTCGCCGCAAGCGACGTATGAGGTGCAGTGGGGCAACGTCCAGCGGCCGACGCATCGCAACACCAGTTGGGATTGGGCGCGTTTCGAGACTTGCGCCCAGAAGTGGGTGGATCTGAGCGAGGGTGGCTACGGCGTCAGCCTGCTCAACGACTGCAAGTACGGCCACGACGTCCGTGACAACGTGATCCGGCTCACGTTGCTGCGCAGCCCCACCAACCCCGATCCGCAGGCCGACGTGGGCGAGCACCGCTTTGCCTACAGCCTGCTTTCGCATAGTGGGAGATGGAACGAGCAAACCGTGGCCGGGGCCTACGGTCTGAACGACCCGCTGATCGTATGGACGAAGGACGAAGGACGAAGGACGAACGGGGAGGCTCTGGTCATTGGTCAATCGTCCTTCGTCAGTGTAGACTTGCCCAATGTGGTGATCGAGACTATCAAACAGACCGAGGACGGGCAGGGCCTGATTGTGCGCTTGTACGAAAGCCAGCGGAAACGAGGCGAGTGCACGTTGAGCACCGCTTTCCCGCTGGCGGCAGCTTGGCGCACCAATCTGCTTGAGGAGAATCTGGAGTGCCTGGACGTGGGTGAACGCTGTGTGCGGTTCTTCATCAAGCCGTATCAGATACTGACTTTGCGGTTGCTGTCAGAACGTCAGTAGATTTCATCTCATCGGGAGCAAGCACTGTGGTCAACTCGGAGCATACTGATTCTCGCTTTGCCCTTTATCTGATCCCACCTTACAGAATCGCCCGAGATGTGGCCGAGATTCACCGGCTGCTGCGCAAGCAATTTGGCTTCATCGCCGCCGAGCAGTTCCAGGTGCACGCCACGCTCAAGGGGTTCTTCAAGAAGATCGCCGGCCCATTGGATCCGCTCGTTGAACGGCTGGATGCTGTGTTCGCTGCATGGCGTCCTTTCCCCGTACACTTCGGCGGGTTCCGCATTGATAAGGTCGGCATAGGACTGGACATCTTCCGGATTGGCGATGGCCTCAATGCCGAGATGATGGATCTGCGAGAGCGGGTGGTGGATGCTGTGCTTCCCTTCATTGCGCCTGATTGCGACTTCGTGGAGAAGGACTTGGGCGAGCCTTTTGAGGCGCACATCACGCTGGCCTTCCGTGACATCTCGCTATCTATGCACGATGATGTCTTGGCCTATCTGCGGGAAGCCCCGCTGCCTACCGAACCTTTCGCCGCTGACACATTCCATTTCGTGGAGTTCCTCAGCCAGGACTGGGCGGGCGATTGGGCGCAGACGCTCTCCTGGCGGCTGCTCAAGGTGTGGCGGGTATAGGAGAGAGAACATGAAGACTATCGGCATCTTCCACTACCAAGTCGGCAGGACGGACGGGGTCTCGCTGGAGATTGACAAGTGGAAGCTCGTATTGGAGGAGATGGGCCATACGGTGCATCTCTGCGCGGGTGACCTGGGCACAGTCGAGGGTACTCTGATTGAGGAGATGTACCACCACCGCCCCGATGCCGAGCGTCTCTACTACAACACATTCTGCAAGTTGAGCGATTACGCCGACGATGCGGCCTACAGGGCAGACCTGTTGCACCTTGCCGACGTCATTGAGCACAAGGTGCGAGACTTTGTGGAGGAGAAGGGGATTGACTTCCTCATCCCGCAGAATGTCTGGTCGGTGGCGGCCAATCCACCGGTCAGCATCGCCCTGGCGCGGGTGATGCGTGATTTGCAATTGCCGGCCCTGGCCCACAACCACGATTTCTACTGGGAGCGCACAGGCGGTGTGGCCCTGACCTGTGCCACGGCCATTGATCTGGCCGACAAATACCTGCCGCCCCGCGATCCGTTGGCCCACCATGTGGTCATCAACAGCCTGGCGCAGAGGGAACTGTACGAGCGCAAGGGGATCACGTCCAGCGTGGTGCCCAACGTCTTCGACTTCGATGAGCCCCCCTGGCAGGCTGACGAGTACAACCGGGGTTTCCGCTCGCGCATTGGGTTGAGGGACAATGACGTTTTCATACTGCAGGCCACCCGCATCGTCGAGCGCAAAGGGATTGAACTGGCCGTGGATTTCGTCAAGGCGCTGGATAGCCCCAAGCGGCGAGCAGTGCTCAAATCGCGTGGCCTGTACGACGGACGTGTGTTCGATGATGATAGTCGCATTGTGCTGGTGCTGGCGGGGTACGCACGGGACGATGTGACGGGAGGCTACGTCAGCCGGCTGAAGCAGAAGATCGCTCGGGCGGGTGTTGATGCCCTGTTCATCGAGGATGCGGTCGGAGGGCAGCGACAGACACGACGGGGGCAGAAGATCTACTCGCTGTGGGATACCTACGTCTTTGCGGACTTCGTCACCTATCCCAGCCTGTGGGAAGGCTGGGGCAACCAGTTCTTGGAGGCATTGCGGGCCAAGCTCCCGCTGCTGTTGTTTGAGTACCCCGTCTACCGGGCGGACATCAAGGACAAAGGCTTTCGCGTAGTGACACTGGGCTCCCAGATCACAGGGAGGGACGATCTGGGGCTGGCCCAAGTGGAATCGGCGGTCATTGAGGCGGCAGCGGGCCAGGCGGTGGAACTGCTATGCGATGCCCGGTTGCGCCAGGAGACCGTCGAGCACAACTTCCAGGTAGGCCGGCAGCACCATTCGCTGGAGGCCTTGCAGGGCTACCTGGCGCGGCTGATGGAGGATTGAGAAAGCCGCACTCAGGCCGAAGAGCGCCTTCCTTCTGGGGATTTGCCGTCCTGTCTTGGACCATGCACTCGTGCAGGGTCCTTTTTGGTATAAGAGTCGGTAACATTATCATTTGATTTGACACGAGTTGCGCCCGGTGTCCCTTGAGGCGCCAGGGGAGGAAGACCGTACGCAATGGAAGAAGAACCGCCGTCAAGTATCCACCTGTCAAGGCCAATAACGAGGCCAAATTGGAGGAAGTGGAAAAGGAGTTGGAGCGACGACAAAGCGACAGGAGAAGCGCACCCACTAACTCGCTCAAGTTGGGTGTGCGGGAACTGAAGAAGCTGGCCAAGGATCTGAAAGCGAGCATCAGTAGGGCCACAGGCCGGCTGGCTGAATTGGACGCCCTCATCACCTGGGGAGATGGGAATGGTCCACTCGAAACCTTAGAATTTGCGCCAGAAGCGCCAAGTGACTATTGACAAAAGGGCATTTTTGTGGTATAATTTATGCAACCGTTTGGGTAGTTCTTGCACAAAAGAGCAAGAGAGCAATGATGGTCCCCACTATCAAGGACGTCGCTGCCAAAGCTGGAGTCTCCCCCTCCACCGTCTCGCGGGTGCTCAATGACCGCCCCGGCATCAGCACTCAGACCCGTGAGCGGGTGCTTCGCGTTACACGGCAATTGGGCTTCTCTCCCTCTCCAGTGGCTCGCAGCCTTGCCACCGCACGCGCCTATTGTGTCGGTTTCATGGGCTACAAATACGGCGCCGTTCTACCGCCTGATCTCGGGCTCAGCAGCGCCGCCCCCGGTATCCTCGAAGGCATAGACGAAGAGCTGAGTAAGCACGGTTACCACATGCTCACTACCTATGTGGATCGGGAAGCGATGAAAGGGCTCAACACGCCCAACGCGGTCCATCAGGGCCGGGTGGATGGGCTGATCTTGAACGGGCCGGCTATTCGCCCTCGCTTCATCTTCCAACTGCAAAGCACCGGCCTTCCCATCGTCCTCGTAGATAACAGGCTGAATGAAACGGCTATGGATTGCGTCTTATGCGATAACGAAGGTGGCGCTTACCAGGCGGTCAAACACCTCATAGAAGAGCATAACCACCAGCATATCATCTTCCTCTCCGGCCCAGCGGAGTGGCTTAGCAGCCGTGAGCGTGCCGCCGGATACTGTCGCGCCTTGAAAGAGGCCGGGCTTGAGCCCCACATCATATTTATGCCCAGCACGATCATAGAGACCGGCCGTCAGGCTATACCCACTGCCTTGGAGGAGTATCCCAATCTGACCGCGGTTATGGCGGTCAACGACGCTACCGCTGTGGGGGCTATCCAGGCCTGCCAGCAGGCAGGCCGCGCCGTTCCCGATGAGGTTGCGGTCATAGGCTTTGACAACGGACCCTGGGCTCAGATGAACACGCCTCCCCTTACCACGGTCCGCATCTGCTGGCACGAGATCGGCGTCCAGGCCGCCCGGCGCGTGGTAGACTTGATCGTGCGGCCACATTTGGCCCCGATGCGCATCTCGTTGGCCACCGAATTGGTGGTCAGACGTTCGTGTGGTTGTTCGAAGGGTGGTCATTCAGCTTGAGGAGGAGGTGATGTGCAATGGTCTTTCTTCGTAGGCAATCGGCAAGATCAGGCGAGGTCTCTGTGGTTCGCCTGACGGTTCTTTCAACATAAATAGGGAGGAAGTTAAAAATGTCGCGCAAACTGTCTGCTTTACTGATCCTGGTGATGGCAGCTAGCCTGCTGGCTGGCTGCCCCGCGCCCACCCCTCAGATCATTGAGGTCGAGAAACAGGTGGTGGTCGAGAAGATCGTCGTCGAGACCGTCGAGGTGATCAAGGAGGTGCCGGTCGAGAAGATCGTCGAGAAGATCGTCGAGAAGCCGGTTGAGGTTGAGGTGGTCGTCACCGCCACGCCGCCTCCCGCCGGGCCGGCGGTGTTCAGCCTTGCCTGCGGGTGGGATCCCCCGCCGGCCTACAACGGTAACCCCTTCGCCCCGGGCGGTGTCGGGTGTGCCTGGTGGTTCGCCTTCGAGCCCCTCTTCTACTACATCCCCCTCGCCGAGGAGTACTTGCCCCGCCTGGGAGTGGAGTATGAGGAGACGAAGGATGCCCTCACCATCAAGCTCCGGGAGGGGGTGACCTGGCACGATGGGACGCCGTTCACATCGAAGGACGTCGAGACGACCTACAAGATCTTGTATCTTTGGAGACGGCCCGTCTGGACGTACCTCGAAAAGATCGAGACCCCGGATGACTACACCGTCGTGTTCCATTGGGAGACACCTACCCCCTTCGGCATGAAGCTCGTGGTTGCCGATCCCATACTGTGGTCCCATCATCTCTTCGGGGAATTCGCCGATAAGATTGACGTGACCGTAGCGGCCGATGAGGAGCCCAACGCAACGGTCCTGACGGAGCTTAAAGAGTTCAAGCCTGCGCTCCCCGTAGGCACGGCTCCCTTCAAGATGGAGCAGGCCCCCACTGCCTCGGACATGACCCTGGTCAAGTATGCAGATCACTACCTCGCTGACAAGATCGAATTTGATCAGGTCAAGGCCCTCTACCAGAGGAAAAATGAGGTATGGTGGGCCTACATGATGTACGGGGAGATAGACGCCGGGCACCCGGCCACGGCCAAGGACCTCTGGGAGCAGATCATGAAAATGCAGCCGGGGCTGGAGATGGCCTACCCGACCGACCTGGCGGGGTTCGCCCTGGCCTTCAACCTGCGAATGGCCCCCTTCAACGATCTAAAGTTCCGCCAGGCTATCGCCTATGCCATTGACAGGGAACAACTGGCGGAGATCGTCCTGTGGGCTGGTCTGCCCGTGACCGATTATGCCACCGGCCTGCTCGAATCCATGAGGGCTCCCTGGGCCTCCGATGAGTGGATGAAGGAGAATCTGACCGACTACTCCTACAACCCGGACAAGGCAGCAGCCCTGTTAGAGGAGCTTGGCTACAAGAAGGGGGATGATGGCATCTGGGAGGACGCAGCGGGCAAGGATCTCTCCTTCGAGCTCGTTTGCCACGCCGGCTACTCCGAGTGGGTGATCGCCATTGACAACATCGCCTCCCAGTTGAAGGAGTTCGGCATCATCATCGAGCCCGTGACCCGGCCCGGCTCGGTCTACTGGACGTCCATCCGGGCTGGGGAGTTCGATCTCTGCATGGAGTGGACGATGACCTCGTGGAGGTATGCTCACCCCTGGGCAGAGATGCATCGCACCCTTCACCCCAAGGGCGACACCGGCATGACGACCGGTATAACCGAGATAGACCTGATCGGGCCCGATGGCGAAGTGGTGGATGCGGAGGCCCTGGTGGATGAGCTGGGCGCGGAGTTCGACCTCGCTAAGCAGGAGGAGCTGGTGCATACACTGGCCTGGATCCACAACGAGAACCTGCCTGTGCTCCCCTTCATCGAGAAGAAGCTGTTCATCTACCACCTCGATGGGACGCGCGTCACGGGTTGGCCCGATGCAGACGATCCCCTCTGGCTGCTCGGCCCCGGTGGAATCGAGCGCCTCTACGTCATGTTCATGGGCGAGGGCATCATCCACGCCGTCAAGTAGGCTGGATCGCCTGGACGAGGTGCAACCTGAGCAGGTAGCCCTTTGGAGAGGTGTGCCCCCGGGCATAGGAGAAGGGGCACACCTCTTTTAACACCGAATATGTTCACTTCCCTGAGAGCTTGAAGCTCTTGGGGAAGTGACCTCCAGGAGGAGAAAAATGTTGATCATCGTCAGGAAGGCAGGAATCGCCTTCCTCACACTCCTCATCGTCATCACCCTCACCTTCTTCCTACTCCGCAGAATGCCGGGAGATCCCTTATACATGTGGGCTATGGAGCTCGTGCAAACCCATGGAATGGATTTTGAGAGCGCTTACGAACAAGTGAAACAGATGTACGACTACGATCCCGATGAACCCATGGGCCAGCAATACATCAGGTACATCAAGGGCCTTATGAAGGGTAATCTGGGCACTTCTATGGTCTATAAGATTTCTACGAACGAAATCATCATCACAGCCCTTCCCTGGACGGTTTTCCTGCTCTCCATTTCCTTGCTCATCAGCTTCGGTTTGGGGTCGCTTATGGGAATGGTCATCGCCTGGAAGAGGAAGACGGCCCTCGAGCCCATCGTGACTGCCTATGCCGCCTTCACAGGCGCAACCCCGGACTACATCACGGCCCTCATCCTGCTCATCGTCTTCGCCGCCAACCTCAGGCTCTTCCCTATGAAGGGGGCCTACGACAGCGCGCTCACGCCCGGCTTCAACTGGCCTTTCATAAAGAGCGTGCTTCGCCATGCTGTCTTGCCCATTACAGCTTACGTCTTCGAGAGCACAGCGGCCTGGGCGATGGCCATGAAGGGGAGTGCGGTGAGCGTGCTGGGTGAGGATTACATCATGGCCGCCAGGGCGCGGGGGCTGAAGGAGCGAAGGATCATGATCTCATATATGGGAAGGAATGCCATCTTGCCCCTTGTTACAGGTCTGGCCATCGCCCTGGGAACCATGCTGGGCGGCGCCACCTTCATCGAGACCATCTTCTCTTATCCCGGCATCGGCTGGTTCTTCGCCCAAGCCACGACGAGGATGGATTTCGGCTTGATGCAGGGCCTCTTCCTCGTGACGGCGGTGGTCACGATTTTCTCCAACCTGGTGGCGGACATCCTCTACTCCAGGCTGGACCCGCGCATCAAAGTGGAGGAGTGAGCAATGAGTGTGACGGCGATACCCAGCCCCGCCCCAAGCCCCGCCCCAAGCGGGGCAAGCGCGGCCAGCAGGCTATACCGTTCGATCTACGAGCCCTTCGTCATCATCAGGCGAAACAA
>CBDURC010000051.1:0-15208 GCA_965369635.1 uncultured Anaerolineales bacterium
TGGCGAGCCAGGGTATTGCCGGCCGTGGGAGCGATGCTGGCCTACGTGGGCCGGGAGCTTGTGCCCCGCATCGTGCCGGCGGTGCTGGATGCACTGGAGCGGCGGCCAAGCCAGTCTGAAGTGTCTGACCGTACCTCCACCGAGCCGATTTCGGATGGGCGCGGGGGCGGGCGCGGCCGACGGCAGCGACAGCGACGAAGAGGACAGTGAACAACCATGCCCATCTATGAATACCATTGTGGCAATTGCGGAAAGCAAGTGGAAGTATGGCTGCGATCGAGCGGGGACATGGCGGTCTGCCCGCATTGCGGCGCGCCACTGCGAAAGAAGCTGTTTTCCACATCCCACGTGATGAGCGGAGACACGCGCCGCCCAGCGGGAAAAACGTGCTGCGGACGAGAGGAACGATGCTCTACCCCCTCCTGTTCGACAGATGGGATGGATGGTGGCGCGTGTCGCACGGGCCGGAGATAGCGGAGGAGAGAAAAACGGTCTGATGGAGTCCATTCTGGTGGTGATTCTCGGCCACCTCTTGGGATCGGTTCCCTTTGCCTACCTTGCTGGGCAGCTCGTGCGGGGGATTGATATCCGTGAATATGGCACGCGCACCGTCGGCGGGTCCAATGTCTGCGAACAAGTCGCCCGCTGGCCGGGGGTCGTGGTCGGCTTGGATAGCCAGCGGAAAAGCGGAATGATCGGAAGGTTTTTTGTCCTTTCCGTTCCTTCCGCTGTTCCGCTGACGCGCAGGGTGGCTTGGCCCGCCGTGGGTGAACCTCATCGGTCTGGCTACTGTGCCTCTCTTCGCCTGGGCGCTGGGCGAACCGGCGGCAGTGATCGCAGCGGGCGGGGCCATGTTCTTCATCGTGAGCTTCAAACGACTGGATGCCAACCGCGAGCCGCTGCCGCCAGGCAAAGAACGATGGCAGGTGCTGAAGCGACGGTGGCTCCTCGACCGCGATATGGAGGATTGGGAAACCTGGCTCAGCCGCCGACCCGAGGGGGCAGCGCCATCCTGGCGGATAGCTGCCAAGCAAGAGGCAGAAGGACGGGAGGTGCAGGGTGAGGATACTCTTCGCCCTCAAGCAGATTGACTACGAGCCTCAGGGTATCTTGCATCTATCCAGTGCGCTCAAAGCGGCGGGGCACGAGGTAGCGTTGACCGTAGCCTCAGCGGAGGATCCGGTGCAGTTCGCCACGGAGTTCGCACCGCAGGTCGTTGCCTACAGCGTCACCACCGGTTCCCAGGGCTACTACCTGGAGCTGAATCGCCGCATTCGAGAGCGCCTGGAAGCCTTCTCAGCCTTCGGCGGTCCGCACGCCACTTTCTTCCCCGAGATGATTGAGGAAGAGGGAGTGGACGGCGTCTGCCGCGGTGAGGGAGAGGAGGCACTGCTCGACCTGGTCAACGCCCTGGAGCGGGGAGAGCCTGTCTCGGCTATCGCCAACTGGTGGATCAAGGCCGACGGCCACGTCCATCGCAATCCCCCGCGGCCACTGATCGCCGACCTGGATGCGTTGCCGCTGCCCGACCGCAAACTGGTCTACGAGAAAGACCGCTTCTCCCGCCGCAGCCGGCTCAAGCACTTCATCACCGGTCGAGGCTGTCCCTACAACTGCACCTACTGCTTCAACCAGGCCTTCAACGCGCTGTACCGCGGCAAGGGGCGGCTGGTGCGGAGGCGCAGCGTGGACAACGTGCTAGAAGAAGTGCGCTGGGTGAAGGGCGATTACCCCCTCGAATTCGTGGTTTTCCTCGACGATACCTTCATCGTGTCTGTGGACTGGGTGGAAGAGTTCTGCCGCAAGTATCCCCAGGCGGTTGGCCTGCCCTTCTTCTGCAACGTGCGCGCCAACCTGGTCACCCGGGAACTGATGCAGCAGCTCAAGCGGGCCGGCTGCGCGAGTGTGGGCATGGGCGTCGAAACCGCCGACGACCGTCTGCGCAACGAATTGCTGAAGCGGCGCATGTCGCGCGAGCAGATCATCCAGGCCTGCCGAACCATTCGTGAAGAGGGGATCAATCTGATCACCACCAACATGCTGGGGTTGCCCACCGGCTCGCTGGAGACCGATTTCGCCACCCTGGAGCTGAATGTCGCCTGCCGGCCCGGCTACGCCAACGCCTTCCTCTACCAGCCTTACCCACGGACGGCGCTGGGGGACTTCACCCAGCAGCAGGGGCTGATGGAGGGCAGCTTCGACGACATCAGCTCCTCCGCCTGGGATCGCTCCATCCTGCGCTTCAACAGCCCGCAGGAGAAACGGCAGGTGGAGAACCTGAACAATCTGTTGGCCATCGCCGTGGAGTGGCCGTGGCTCCTGCCGCTGGTGCGCTGGCTGATCAGGCTGCCCCGCAATACGCTGTTTTGGCTGGCCTACAAGCTGTGGAAGGGATACGCCGTCAAGAAGCGCATACACCCATATCATGCCTCACCGGCGGAGTACGTGGAGACCATCCGGCGCTTCATGCGCTTCGACTAACAAGATCTTCGTCCTTCGTCGCTGGTCCTTCGTCTCGCGCATCACGACTTGCAGCAACAAGTGGAGAAACCTAGCACAGGTGGTGGTTATGAAGAAGCCGGCTCTTGTGTTCGCTCTATCAGCGCTGTTGCTCCTGGCCGGCTGCCAGCCGGGGGGCACGCCCCGCCCCAAGCGGGGCACGCCGGAAGCCACGGTTGCTCCCAGCGTATCTGTGAAGGCCGCACCGTCTGCTACACCTTCGCGCGCGGCATCGCCGACGGCCACAGCGCGGCCCTCGCCAACTCCTTCGCCCGCCAGCGCTACGTTGCGACCATCCCCAACTCTGAAGCTAACCTCCCCTCCATCATCACCCACGCCCACCCCTCCGGTGCCCACACCCACGCCGAGAGGTAAAGAGATGACCCTCACCATCGTCTACGACAACAACGAGCACGACCCTCGGCTGAAGACTGAGTGGGGCTTCGCCTGCCTGGTGGAATTCGGAGATCACACGATCCTCTTCGATACCGGCGGCGATGGGTCCACGCTGCTGGGGAACATGGACAAGCTGGGGTTGGATCCGCGGCGCATCGAGGCGGTCGTCCTCTCCCACATCCACGGCGATCACACGGGAGGTCTGGATGCCCTGCTGGCCATGCACAACGATGTCACCGTCTACGTGCCTCGCTCCTTCCCGAACAGCTTCAAGATGCAGGTGCAAGCAGCGGGCGCTGAGCTTGTGGAAGTGAGCGAGCCCGTGGAGATCGTTCCTGGCGTCTACAGCACGGGCGAGGTGAAGGGCGGCATTATCGAGCAGGCGCTGGTGGTGACATCAGCCCAGGGGCTGGTGGTGATCACCGGCTGTGCGCATCCGGGCATCGTGCGCATGGTGGAGCAGGCCCAGGATGTAGCAGAGGACGACATCTACCTGGTACTGGGTGGCTTTCACCTGGGGGGCAAGAGCAAAGCACAGATCAGCCGCATCGTCTCAGACTTTCGCCGCCTGGGCGTGCAAAAGGCAGGTCCTTGTCATTGCAGCGGTGACAAAGCCCGGGAGCTGTTCGCCGAGGAGTACGACGACGACTACGTTCTCAATGGCGTAGGCTGGAAGATGTCCATCCCACAGCAGTGAACCCACAAAGAGCGACTGCGCCGGGGGAGGTCGAATGGCGATGAAACTGACCGTACAACACGTTGACGGCCTGCGATTCCTGGTCACAGCAGGCGAACACACTGTGGTCGTGGACGCGCCGCCTGAAGAAGGGGGCGCCGGCACGTCCATGAGCTCGCCTCAGTTGTTCGCCGCCTCGGTCGCTGCCTGCGCTTTGAGCTTCGTGGTCAACTCCTGCCGGCTCCACGGATTGCCCGTGGACCGTGTGAGCCTGGAGATGGACTACGAGGAAGCGCAGCGACCCCGTCGCATCAGCAGGATGGATATCCGCATCCACATCGAGCCCGAAGTGCCTGCACAACGGTGCAAAGCGCTGCTCGGCGTGGCCAAGCATTCCACTGTGGCCAATACGCTGGCCAGCCCGCCGGAGATCCGCATCACGCTGGAGTGACGGAACTCAGACCTGGACACAGATGCGGCACAGGCCGTTTTCGAACCTATCAGTGGGACCTGCCCCCTGCTTCGCGCCAATCTCCTGGCCGGCGCAAGCAATCGGTAGGAGCAGTCAGTTGCAGCACAGAACAAGCGCTCTGAGAACGGCGTGATTTGCCGTTTGCAGCCCCTCGGTTTATACTGGATGTCATGTTTTGGAGGCTGTGCCTTGTCCTTGGCCTGGCCGGCACATGGCTACCCATGTTCATCACGCCCGCGCTGGCTCAGGCCCCCTGCGATCCACCCAATATCCTGTGGAACTGCAATTTCGACGCCTTCAGCGGCAGCCCACCCCGCCAGGTGCCCACCGGCTGGACACCCTTCGTCCTTGAAGGCGACCTGGCTTTCATGCAGGACGTGGACACTGTCTTCGGTGCACCGTCGCTGCGCATGTGGTCGGACGGCGACACATTCAAGGCCGGCATCCACACGCGAGTCGGGAACGTCCAGCCAGGCGTAGCCTACAAAGCCTCGCTGGGCTGGGCCGCCCCCAATGCACCTGATGCCTTTGGTCGCCAACTGGGCATTGACCCCACAGGCGGCACGGACCCCACGGCACCTACTGTGATCTGGGGGGCAATGCATCGGGGGCCTGGTCGCATCGTCAATTACCCGCCCGGTGAAGGTCCCAACATCGACGTGTCGGCTGTGGCCCAGGCGGAGACCATCACTCTGTTCATCCTGGTGGATCACAACTACTCCACCGGCGACAACTACATCTTTCTTGATGCCATCACCATGTTCGTGGACCCTGTCCAGCCGACGGCGACGCCAGTGCCGCCCACAGCCACGGCCGTGCTGCCGACACCTACGCCGCCCCAGCCCACGGCAACACTAACGCCTAGCGCCACTCCGACGGTGACGGCGACGAGGACTCAGACCCCAAGGGTTTTGGATACCCTCATGGTCTGTACGGCGACGCCAACGGCGACCCTTACACCGACCGCGACGGTGAGGCCTTCGCCGACGCCTTCGGCCACTTTCACGCCCATTCCCATTCGTCTGCCTTCGCCAGCGGCCATCCCCACGCAAGCGCAAGAGGGCGATCAGATACCAACTGAGGCGACGAGGAGCCAATCGGGAGCATTTCTGGCCGCAGGGCTGAGCGCTCTGGGCGCGGCAGGCTTGTTGGGTGGAGCCATCTTCCGACTCTGGCGACGGGATAGACAGCGACCGAACCTCAAGCTCTAGGTTCCAACATATTCTCAACACACTCCTGGAGAGAGAAAACGCATGACGCACGATCCAGCCGAATTCGAACGAGTGGAAGCACTCATCCGAGAGACGAACGTCCAATTCATCAACCTGCAGTTCAGCGACATCGTGGGCATCGTCAAGCAGGTGACCATCCCCGTCCACCGGTGGCCTGGAGCCGCTCAAGACGGCGTCTGGTTCGACGGCTCCTCGGTGGAAGGGTTTGCCCGCATTGCCGAAAGTGACATGTTTCTCAAACCCGACCTCTCCACCTTCGCCGTCATACCCTGGGAGCAGGAAGACTTGGTCACGGCGCGGGTCATCTGCGACGTCTGCACACCGCAGGGAGAGCCTTTCGAGGGAGATCCCCGCTACGTGCTCAAACGGGCATTGGCCGAGGCCGAGAGCATGGGTTATGTCTACAACACCGGGCCGGAGCTGGAATTCTTCCTCTTCCGCCGCGACGGGAACGGCCTGCCCAGGCCCAAACCCCACGATCACGCCGGTTACTTCGACGTCTCCACCGATCTGGCCCATAACGTGCGGCGGCAAATGGTGGAAGCGCTGCACGCGTTCGGCATCGAGGTGGAGGCCGCGCACCACGAGGTGGCTCCGGGGCAGCACGAGATTGACTTCCACTACAGCCCGGCGCTGCAGGCCGCCGACAATGCCGTGACCTTCCGCATCGTCCTCAAGGCCATCGCCCAGCGCAACGGCCTCTTCGCCAGCTTCATGCCCAAGCCCGTTGCCGGCATCAACGGTTCGGGCATGCACACTCACCAGAGCCTCATGAGCGCGGACACCGGCGAGAACGCTTTCTACGACGGTGACGACGAGTATGGCCTTTCTGAGCTGGCCAAGCAGTTCATCGCCGGCCAGTTGGCCCATGCCAAAGGCATGGCGGCGGTCATCGCCCCGCTGGTCAACTCTTACAAGCGGCTGGTACCCGGCTACGAAGCGCCAGTGTACATCAGTTGGGCGCGCGTCAACCGCTCGGCACTCATCCGTGTGCCACAGATCACCTCTGGCCGTTCGGAGGCGACGCGGCTGGAGCTGCGCTGCCCTGATCCCAGTTGCAACCCCTACCTGGCCTTCGCCATCATGCTGCACACGGGCCTCGATGGCGTTCGCCGCCGCCTGGCGCCGCCGGAACCTTCCGAAGAGGACCTGTACGAACTGGATGAGGTGGGGCGCAGCTCACTGGAGACGCTGCCTGGTAGCCTGGGCGAGGCGCTGGAGGAACTGAAACAAGACCTGCTGGTGCAGGAGGCTTTGGGATCGCACGTCTATCATCGCTACCTGCTGGCCAAGACGCAGGAATGGGACGAGTACCGCCTCAGCATCAGTCAGTGGGAACTGGATCGCTACTTGCCGATCTACTGATTGGTAAGCCGGTAGATTGGTAGATTGGGCAACAGATCTACCAATTTACCGATCTGCCACTTCACCTAACGGCCGACCCACCGCCAACCGGAAAGCCCCGAATTCTAAGGTTCACCCCCTTGACAAGAGGCGCAAAGCGCGCTATAATGTGGATGTCTATACAATCGGACAATAAGACAAGGTGACCGCAATGCGCCTACAATCAGGGCCTTTGCCCCGCTACCACCAACTCAAGGAGATCCTGCGCCAGCGCATAGAGGCGGAGGAGTTCAACCCTGGCGACCAATTTCCCACCGAAGAACAGATCTGCCAGGAGTACGGCGTCAGCCGCGGCACCGTGGGCAGGGCGATCCGCATCCTCGTGGATGAAGGCTGGCTGCGACGCCAGCAGGGTCTCGGCACCTTTGTCACTCACCCCTCCCTTTCCCCCGTCTTCTTCCGCCTGGCCGATTTCAACGAGGACATGCGTCAGCGGGGGCTGGAACCCAGCACCCGGCTGCTCAGCATGGAAGTCATCCCCGCCGACGAGGAGATGGCCGCCCACCTGCAGATTCCCATAGGGAAGAAGGTGATCAAAATCTGCCGGCTGCGGCTGGCCAACGGCAAACCCATGGCCTACGAAATCCGCCACCTGGCCTACGGCCTCTGTCCCCAGTTGCTGAACGAAGACGTGGAGAACCAATCCATCCACAGTTTGCTGATTGACAAGTACAACATCCCGCTCGTTCGGACCTGCCACACGGTAGAAGCACGGGTTCTATCCGCGGAGGAGGCGCAACTGCTGGAGGTCGAAGCGGGTTCAGCCGGGTTTTTCATTGACCGGGTCACCTACACCACCCACGGCCGCCCAGGCACCTGGTATCGCTGCCTGTACCGCGGCGACGAGTATCGCTTCACCGCCGAGTTCCAGCCACATCTGCCCCCCGGCTGAGGTGAGAGATGGAGAGGAGCGCAAAGGGGTATCTGCTGGCAGTCGTAGCCGCCGTCCTGTGGGCCACGCTGGGCATCCTGGGCAAGTTCCTCTACGGCTACGGCGCGGACCCTCTGACGGTGGTCACCATCCGGGCGACGGTCGCCTTCGTCACGCTGGCCCTCGCCCTGGCGGTGGTGGACCGGCGTCTGTTGTACCTGAGCAGGCGCGATATTCCCTTCTTTGCCCTCTACGGGCTGATCGGGGTTACCTTCAACTATGCCGCTTACTTCTACGCCCTGCGCTGGACGACGGTGGCCACGGCGGTCATCCTGCTCTACACCTATCCGGCCCTGGTGACGCTCCTGTCGGCGTTGTTCCTGGGAGAGCGAATGAGCCGGGCCAAAGGGCTGGCGTTGGTCTTGACCTTTGGGGGCTGCTTCCTGGTGGCGCAAGGGTACGATCCTGGCGCCTTGCGGTTGAACCTGCACGGCGTCCTGTTCGGCCTGGGAGCCGGAGCGTCGGCGGCGGTGTACAGCCTGTTCGGGAAGAAGGCGTTGCAGCGATACAATTCCTGGACGGTGGCCTGCTATGCCTTCGGCTTCGGTGCGTTCTTTCTCATCCTGCTGGTTATCCTGCATTCGGATCAACCGTTCGCTGCCCTGCGCTATCCTTGGCCCGCCTGGGCGGCCATCCTGGCCTTGGCCTGGTTTCCGACCTTGCTGGCTTATGCTCTGTTCACCGCCTCCATGAAGTATATCGAAGCCAGCAAGGCCAGCATCATGGCCACCCTGGAGCCAGTGGTGGCCTCGGCGTTGGCCTATCTGTTCCTGGGGGAAGGGATGGCCTGGCCGCAACTGCTGGGCGGTGGCTTGGTGCTGGCAGGCATCGTGGGCCTGCGGTAGGGGCAACCCTTGCGGTTGTCCTTGGGCAAAGGCAAGCTCTGCTTCAGCGTCAGGCCCTGTGAGGTATGAGGTGTCGCTCGTGGCGGTGTCAATGGATGCCATGTCCGCCACCCGCCGCTGGACATGGCTGTCCAGCGGGAGCAAACGATCTACAAGGAGGTGATCGCAGAGACAAAACATGACAGGAAGCATCTCGAACGACCGCGGGTTCGAAGGTTGCAGGTTTGAAGGTTTCAAGTTCCAGAGGATGCCATGCGCCTTGTCTCCCCGTTTCCTTCAGTCTACTTGTTTCCTCATCTTGAACCTTTGAACCCCACATATGTAGCGCAATGGCGCGCTATCTCATTCAACTAGCTTCAACTAGACTAGCCAAAGGAGGAAAAAGCGATGAAGAAGCATCTGTTCCCAACGTTAGTCATCGGCCTGGTCGTGCTGGTGAGCTTGATGCCGCTGGCGGGCTGCGCGCCGGCGCCCCCGGCAGCCAAAGAGCCGATCAAGATTGGGTTCTTCTCCCCGACCACCGGCTTCGCCGCCGCCGACGGCACCAGCGCCCTGAACGCGGCCAATCTGGCGGTGAAGTTCATCAACGACGCCGGCGGGGTCAATGGCCGGCCGCTAGAGCTCGTTTACTACGACGATGCCGCCAAGCCCGATCAGGCGGCATCCATCGCCCGCAAACTGATCGAGCAGGACAAAGTGGTGGCCGGCATCAGCGGCTCCTACTCCGGCGCCACGCGGGCGGCGGCCCCGGTCTTCCAGGAAGCAGGGTTGCCGATGCTCGCGGCCTACGCCATCCACCCGGAGATCACCAAGACGGGAGATAAGATCTTCCGCGTGGGTACCCTGGCCACGGTGCAGGGTCGCGTCGGCGCCGAGTTGGTGGGCAATGTGCTGAAGGCCAAAAAGGTGGCCATCCTGACCATTGACAACGACTTCGGCGTCTCGCTGTCCGAGGGCTTCAAGTCCCGCGCCCAGGAACTGGGCCTGGAGATCGTCCTGGAGGAGAAGTATCCTCTGGGCGAGACGGAGTTCCGCCCCATCATCGGCAAGGTCAAGGCTGCGGCACCGGACGTAGTGTACGCCACGGGGTACTACAACGAGGCGGCCAACCTGGTGAGCCAGGCCAGGGAAGAAGGGCTGGACGTGCAGATCGTCGGCCAGGAGGGGTATGACTCGCCGAAGTTCATCGAACTGGGAGGCGAGGCGACGGAGGGGGTCATCATCACCACCGACCTCAACCGCGACAGCGAACGGCCGATGACCAAGAAGTACCTAGAGGAGTACAAGAAGGCCTACGACGAGGACGCGGACATGGTGGGAGCCTCGGCCTTCGACGCCGTGCAGGTACTGGCTTACGCCATGAAGACCGCGGGGAGCACCGATCCAGAGGCCATCACCAAGGCCATCTCCGAGCTGAAGGATTTCAAGGAGTGCGCCAGCGGCCCCTTCTGGCACTACACGGCGGGCCGCGAGGTGGTGCGCCCTGTCAGCGCCCAGATCGTCAAAGGTGGCGCGTTCCACTTCTACCATGAGTTTGACGATCCGGAGCTGGTGACCGCGAAATAGGCTGGCACATTGGTAGATCGGTAAGCGGTAAACTGGTAGATTGGGCGCAAGCGGCGCCGCCGATGGGCAACCAATCTACCAGTCTACCAATCTACCAGTCTACCAATCTACCGACTCCCCCGGAGAAACCCATGCCTTTCATCCAGAATCTCTCTAACGCTGTGGTGCTGGCTAGTATCTACATCCTCATGGCCGTCGGGCTGACGATGGTCTACGGTGTGCTGAAGGTTCTGCACATCGCCCACGCCGCCGTTTACACCATCGGCGCCTTTATCGGCCTGCTGGTCTTCACCTGGATAGGCAACTTCTGGCTGGCGCTGGCGGCAGCCATGCTGGTCAGCGGGGTCATCGGCGTGCTGATCTACCGCCTCACTTACCACTACATGCTCGACGCGCCGCGTACGGTGCCCCTCATCGCCAGCATCGGCATGTTCGTCATGTTCACCGACCTGCTGCAGAAGGACTTCCTGATGGGGCCTTATCAGAAGGCATTGCCCGCCGGAGGGGCAGGGCTGCCAGCCGTCAAGACCGCCTGGTTCTCCTTGGCGCCGAAGCAATTGCTCATCCTGGTGGTCACGGCGGCATTGCTGGTGGTGGTCTACTTCATCCTCGCCCACACCCGCATCGGCCTGGGCTGGCAGGCAGCGGCAATGGATCGCGACATGGCCGCCGCCGTGGGCGTGAACCTCAATCGGGTGATCGCCTTCAATTTCTTCCTCGGTTCGGCCCTGGCCGGCGCTGCGGGGGTATTGGTGGGAGTCTACAACAACAGTGTCTTCGCCACCATGGGAGACCTGTCCTCCTACAAGGCATTCATCATCATCGTGTTGGGCGGGATGGGCAGCCTGCCGGGGACGATCATCGCTAGCCTGCTGTTGGCCATCGTGGAGAACTTCCTGGTGGCCTCCATCGGCTACGTGCTCCCCCGCGACGCTATCGCCTTTCTCGTCCTCATCCTCATATTGATGTTCCGTCCTCACGGCTTATTAGGACAAGAGTGAGGGAGGGCAGACAGCCTAACCCTTTTGACCACAGATTACACGGATTTCACTGATTTTTGTATATGTCGGGCGGATAGTAGGCAGCCGAACTCTGCCAGCTGTGGGCTCTGACCAGCTCCAAATGGCGTGAAAACTGCCCCCGAGCGCAGGAAACCGCCGTGACTGGGCCACTTTTGTGAGTTATACTGACTGTACAGCATGAGCCCGACATATACAGATTTCACTGATTTTCATCATATTTATCCGTGTGATCTGTGAAATCCGTGGCTTATTCGTGATGCCTCCAAGTATACGCTTGATGAAGGAAGACACACTATGATCATTGGCGAATACGTCATCAGCGTCGCCGTCTTCGTCGGCATCTGGGTCACCCTGGCCCTGAGCTTGAACATCCTGACGGGCTATGCAGGACAGGTGTCAATGGGCCACGCGGCTTTCTTCGGCATCGGCGCTTATGCCTCGGCCATCCTGTCGCTGAAGTATGGCTTCCCCTTCTGGGCCGACTTCCTGGGAGCCATCGTCATCACCGGGTTGGTGGGCATGGTGCTGGGGTTACCAAGCCTGCGGGTGCGCCACGACTTCTTGGTCTTGTCCACCATGGGCAGCAACTTCGTCGTTGTCGCCGTCTTCAAATATGTGGACTTCTTCGGCGGGGCCATGGGCCTTGTCAACATCCCCGCCCCTCGCATCTTCGGCTACAGCTTCCGCGGAGGCACCCCCTACCTGCTGCTGGTGTGGGCCTTCGCCCTCTTCACCTGCCTGGTGAGCTGGTACGTGTCCAAGACCTGGACGGGGCTGGCCTTTCACACCCTGCGCATTGACGAGGACGCCGCCGCCGCTGTGGGCGTGAGCGTGCCCCGCTTCAAGATCTACGCTTTCTGCATCAGCGCCGCGCTGGCCGGGGGAGCTGGCTCCCTCTACGGGCATTTCCTCGGCAGCGTCTTTCCCGACACCTTCGCCTTCGTCGAGTCGATCACCATCCTTTCGATGGTCATCTTCGGCGGCGTGGGCACATTGCGCGGCCCCATCCTGGGGGCCATCATCCTCAAGGCAGCACCGGAACTGCTGCGTTTCGTGCAGAGCTACCGTTTCACCCTCTACGGCGCGCTGCTGGTGCTGATGATGCTCTTCCAACCCATGGGGCTTCTGGGCAATGACAGCTTCCTGTGGCGCAACCTGACGCGCATCTTCCGTCGCCGCGCGACCGAGGAGCGGTGTCCTGAGCCCTTCGACTGCGATCAGGATACACCTGTCGAAGGAGAACCATCATGAGCCCAGTCCTGGATGTCCAGAGGGTCAGCAAGCGGTTTGGGGGGTTGCAGGCGCTGCGCGATGTATCGCTGCAAACCGAGCGGGAGATCCTGGGCCTCATCGGCCCCAACGGCGCGGGCAAGACGACCCTCTTCAATGTCATCTCCGGCTTTCTCCCCGCCACCAGCGGCGAGGTCCACTACGGTGACCATCCCATCCACAGCCACCGGCCGCACGAGATCGTCGCCCTGGGCATCGCTCGCACCTTTCAGATCGTCAAACCCTTCGGCGACCTGACGGTGCTGGAAAACGTCCTCAGCGGCTACGGCATGCCCTACTACCCAGGGTGGCGGGCCTTCCTGAAGCGCTTTCGCACCCCCAGTTCCGAAGCTGTGGCCCGTGACATGCTGGAGATGACCGGGCTGACCACCTGGGCTGAGGCGAAGGCAAGCAGCCTGCCCATCGGCCAGCAGCGGCGGCTGGAGATCGCCCGCTCCCTGGCCACGGGCCCCGAGATGTTGCTGCTCGACGAACCGGCCGCCGGGCTCACAGCCCAGGAAGCGGAAGAACTCGCCAACCTCATTCGCCAGCTTCACGAAGGGGGGATCGGCCTCATCGTCATCGAGCACAACATGGCGTTTGCCATGAACCTTTGCCAGCGGATCATCGTCCTGGCCCAGGGCGAGGTCATCGCTGAGGGCTCTCCGGCCGAAGTGCAGGCCAACGAGCAGGTCATCAACGCTTACCTGGGACGGTGATGTCATGTTACAAGTGACAGAACTCGACGTATCGTATGGACAGGTGCAGGCGCTGCGCGGCGTGTCGCTGACGGTGGGGAGCGGGGAAGCGGTGGCTGTGCTGGGGGCCAACGGAGCGGGCAAGAGCACGCTGATCAAGAGCCTAACCGGCTGGCTGCTGCCGAAACAGGGCCGCGTGCAGTTCGACGGCCACGACGTGACCCGCCTTTCCCCCTGGGAGCGGGTAGCCCTGGGCATGGCGCTGGTGCCGGAGGGAGGGCGTGTCTTCCGCGAGCTGAACGTGCTGGACAACCTGCGCCTGGGAGCTTACCTGCAATCAGACGAAGCCGTCCGGGAGCAACTGGAGGTGGTGTTCGACCTCTTCCCTGTCCTGGCGGAGCGGAAGACACAGGTGGCCAAGACCCTCAGCGGCGGAGAGCAGCAGATGCTGGCCATCGCCCGGGCGATGATGAGCCGTCCCAAGTTACTCCTGGTGGACGAGATCTCCATGGGCCTGATGCCCATCCTGGTCAAGCGGGTCTTCGGCGTGCTCAACGACCTGCGCCAGCACGGCGTCTCCATCCTGCTGGTGGAGCAGAATGCCTACGAGGCGCTGCACGTGGTGGATCGAGCCTATGTGCTGGAAAACGGCCGCATCGTGCTGGAGGGAACGCCCGAGGAGCTGAGGGAGAATCCGCGCGTCAAAGCGGCCTACCTGGGTGGGTAGGTTGAGAGGTTGAGAGGCTGGTAGATTGGTAGATTGGGCAGCCAGTCTGCCGATGGATGTACGAAATGTACTATGTGTACACAATGTACAAAAAGGAGCGAGTCATGGCCCGCGTGATCCGTGCCCCGAGGGGCACCAAACTGAACTGCAAGAGCTGGCTTCTGGAAGCACCCTATCGCATGTTGCAGAACAACCTGGATCCAGAGGTAGCCGGCGATCCCGAGAACCTCATCGTCTACGGCGGGAGGGGCAGGGCAGCGCGCAATTGGGAGTGCTTCGAGGCCATCCTGCGCACCCTGGAGACCATGGAGCCAGACGATACGCTGCTGGTGCAATCGGGCAAGCCAGTGGGCGTCTTCAAGACTACCCTCGATGCCCCCCGCGTCCTGCTGGCCAACTCCAACATCGTCCCCGCCTGGGCCACGCAGGAGAATTTCGACCGCTGGGAGCGCGAGGGGCTCATCATGTACGGCCAGATGACCGCCGGCTCCTGGATCTACATCGGCACTCAGGGCATCCTGCAGGGCACCTACGAGACGTTGGGAGCGCTGGCTCACGCCGAGGGCTGGCCCAGCCTCAAGGGGAAGTTCGTGCTCACCGCTGGGCTGGGGGAGATGGGCGGCGCACAGCCGCTGGCCGTCACCATGAACGAGGGCGTGGCTCTCGTCGTGGAGATTGACCGGCGGCGGGCGCAGCGACGGCTCGACACCCGCTACCTGGACGCGGTGGTGGACACGCTGGAAGAGGCCATGACCCAGGTCGAGGGGGCGCTGGAGAGGGAAGAGCCGCAGTCCATCGGCCTCATCGGCAACGCCGCCGACGTCTTCGCAGAACTGGTGGTGCGCGGCGTGGTGCCCGACGTGGTCACCGACCAGACCTGCGCCCACGACTCGCTGATGTACCTGCCCAACGGCATGACGATGGAGGAAGCAGTAGAGCTGCGCCAGCGCGACCCCAAGGCCTACCAGAAACGCTCCATGCAGGCCATGGCCGAACATTGCCAGGCGATGGTGGAGATGCAGAAACAAGGAGCGGTGGTCTTCGACTACGGCAACAACCTGCGCCAGCAGGCCTTCAACGCCGGCTACAGCGAGGCCAAGGTCGGTGGCGACCCCAACGGCGCGTGGGTCTATCCCGGCTTCGTGCCCGCCTACATCCGCCCCCTCTTCTGCGAGGGCAAGGGACCCTTCCGCTGGGTGGCGCTGTCGGGCGATCCCGAGGACATCTATGTTACCGACCGCATCATCCTGGAACTGTTCCCGGAGGACGAGCACCTGGCGCGCTGGATCCGCTTGGCTGCGGAGAGAATCGCCTGGCAGGGGCTGCCCGCCCGCATCTGCTGGCTGGGCTACGGCGAACGGGCGCGGGCGGGCCTGGCCTTCAACGAGGCGGTGGCCCGCGGTGACGTCAAGGCTCCCCTCGTCATCGGCCGCGACCACCTCGATGGCGGATCGGTGGCCTCGCCCAACCG
>CBDURC010000052.1:0-15170 GCA_965369635.1 uncultured Anaerolineales bacterium
CACTTTTGATGCCTTTCCTGGCCAGCAGTTCCGCGGGCAGGTGCTTTCGGTGCCTTTGCAGGGCACGCTGCAGGGGGGCGTGATGGTGTACGAGGTGCCCATCTCGCTGGAAGGTGCAGGTGACTTGCCCCTGCTGGTGGGCATGACGGCCAACGTGGGGATCCAGGTGGGCCAGGCGGAGGATGTGCTGTTGGTGCCCACGATGGCGCTGCAGAATGTAGACGGTTTCTATCAGGTGCTGGTAGCGGCCGGCAGCGATCCCGAGGCAGCGCCCCAGGCCGTGCCGGTGGAGGTTGGACTGAGCGATGGCGTGTACACTGAGATCGTGCGGGGTCTAAACGCTAGTGACCAGGTGGTCGTGCAGATACAGGCCACTGACTCGACTGAGTTCGGCTTCGGCTTCATGAGGAGCGTGGGGGGCATGGGCGCCCCACCAGGTGGTCAGCGCCCTCGCTAGCGGTAAGCAGTTGATCTCGAGTATCCGAAGGAGCAGATACATCATGAGACAGTTGAAGCGATTCTTGTCCATACTTGTCATCTTGTGTGTCGTGACTGCAGGTGGCATATGGTTCTACCAAACTCGTATCGCATCACCAGCGGATGCTGCCAGCGACGGTTTCACCCAAGTTGTGTCTGTGCAACAGGGTGATCTCAGCGCGAGCATCAGCGTGGTGGGCGAGCTGTATGCTGTGCAGCAGGAGGATCTCTATTTCGACAGGCTTGCTGGGACTACCCCGCTGTTGACGCTGGAGGGCAAAGCTGGCCACGTGGTGGAGGAAGGACAAGTGTTAGCCGCCATCGACCCGTCGCCCCATGAACAAGCGCTGGACCAGGCCAAGAGCGATCTGCAGGAAGCGGAGGAAGTGCTGGCAGAGCTGCAAATCCCGCCCAGTGATCTAGACATCGCGCAGGCTGATCTGGCTGTTGCCCAGGCCGAGCTTAGGCTGGAGCAAGCCAAGGAAGACCTGGAGGATTTGCAGAATCTCGACACGAGCGACCCGCAAACTGCGCTTGAGGATGCGCAGGACGATTGGGCACTGGCGCGTCTGCAACAGACACTGGCAGAATACGATAGCTTGGGCATAAGTGAGCGCGACTTGCTCTACGCCTTGGACTGGCACGAGCGCCGAACCGGGGAGCTAGAGGTCTTGGTCTCGGAGGGCAATGCGAACCTGGAGCAAATCGAAGAGCTGGCTGAGGAACAGGAGAGTTTGGCCGAGACTCGATCTGAGCTGGCACGAGTTCAGTCTCAGCGGCAGCTTGCCCTGCAGGTGTCGGCTGCGGAAGTCGCCGCGGCGGCGGCCGCCGTCGCCGAGGCCGAGGACGCGCTGGCTGAAGCGCAGGCGGGGGTGGACGAGCTGGACGAGGCCAAGGCCGAGCTGGCGATCGCCGAGGCGGAGGTGGCTGTTGCTGAGGCACAAGAAAAGCGCGCCGAGTTGGATGAGGGCGTGGACCCGGTGAAGCTGGCCGCAGCCCGGGCGAACGTGGATAAGAAACGATTGGCTGTATCGGAGGCGGAGGCAGACCTGGAGGCCGCTACCATCCGAGCGCTGTTCGACGGCACCATCCTGCACACTGCCGTCGAGCCAGGCAACCTGGTCAACAAGAGCCGCCGCATTCTGACCATCGCCAACCTGGACCAGTTGCAGGTGCTGGCCCTGGTGGACGAGATCACCATCCGGCAGGTGGTCATGGGTCAGGCTGCCCAGATCACTTTTGATGCCTTCCCCGGCCAGGAGTTCCGCGGGCAGGTGCTTTCGGTGCCTCTGCAGGGCACGTTACAGGGGGGCGTGATGGTGTACCAGGTGCCCGTTTCGTTGGAGGGTGCGGAGGAACTGCCGCTGCTGGTGGGCATGACGGCCAACGTGGAGATTCGAGTGGGCCAGGTGGAGAATGTGCTGTTGGTGCCAACGATGGCGCTTCAGAACAGCGGGGGTTTCTACCAGGTGCTGGTGGCGGGCGGCAGCGATACCGAGGCAGAGGCCCAGGCGGTGCCGGTGGAGGTTGGCCTGAGCGATGGCATGTACACTGAGATCGTGCGGGGTCTGAACGCTGGCGACCAGGTGGTGGTGCAGATACAGGCCAGCGACTCAACCCAGTTCGGCTTCGGCGCCATGCGCATGTTGGGCGGCATGATGGGCGGTGGTTCGCCCGGTGGTAGCCCCCATTAGCCGTCCAGCAACTGGATACAGGGGAGCAATTGTAATGCTGAAGTTGTTAATGGTTCTGCGCGTGGCTCTGAATGCGCTGACCGTGAATAAGATGCGTTCGTTCCTGACCATGCTGGGCATCGTCATCGGGGTGGCGGCAGTCATCTCTCTCGTCGCCGTCGGAGCGGGAGCACAGGCCCTGATCGTCAGTAACCTGGAGGGCTTGGGCTCCAACCTGCTGACCGTGACCGCTGGAACCAGCTTTGGTTTTTCGGGACGAGGGCTGCAGCAGAATGTCCGTGCGCTGACCAACGCCGATGTTGAAGCTATCAGCGCCCTGGCTACCAGCATCAGCGTTGTGGCTCCAGAGTATGGAGCGAACGTCACTGCGGTATATCAGGGCGAGACCACTTCGACCAGCGTGACCGGTGTGACGGCCGAATATGCGGAAGTACGCAACTGGGAAGTTGCCAGCGGCCGGTTCATCAGCCACGAGGACAACAGTAACCTGTCTATGGTGGTGGTCCTGGGCCAGACAGTGGTGGAGGATCTGTTTGGCGGCGCCATGGCCAATCCTGTGGGCCAGACCGTGCGCATCAACCGCCAGAATTACAGGGTGGTTGGCGTCCTACAGACCAAGGGCCAGGGAGGCTTCATGAACCAGGACGATGTGATCTTCATGCCCTTGCGCACAGCTCAGTTGAAGCTTGGCGGCGCCGGCAATCAACAGGTGCGTTCCATAAACCTACAGGCCCGATCGGCCGAAGAGATGGATCTGGCCCAAGCCCAGGTGGCGGCCATCCTGCGCACGCTACACGGTTTGCAGCTTGGTCAGGACGATGACTTCACGGTGCAGAACCAGGCTGACATCGTGGGCGTAGTGGAACAGACCACCGGCACGTTCACGGCGCTACTGGGAAGCATTGCCGCTATCTCGCTGCTGGTGGGTGGCATCGGCATCATGAACATCATGCTGGTCAGTGTGACGGAACGCACCCGGGAGATAGGCCTGCGCAAGGCAGTGGGGGCCCATCGGGGCGATATTATGATCCAGTTCCTGGCCGAGGCGATCGTTCTGAGCATCGCGGGAGGGCTCATCGGTACTGCGTTGGGCGTCGGTGGGGCACAGGTTATCACCCCACTGCTGGGGGGCACCGAACCGCTGGTCACGCTGGAGAGCGTCGTGCTGGCGCTTACCGTATCGTTGGGTATCGGGGTTTTCTTCGGCCTCTATCCCGCCAACCGCGCGGCAGGGCTCAGCCCGATCGATGCCTTGCGGTACGAGTGAATCACTCAGAAAGTGCCCGGGCAACCGCCGCATGTCTCTCGGCGGCCGCGTAGTCACCGCTGGTCTGGGGTGGCTTGAGCCTTGCTGGAGTTGGTGAGCGGACCGTTCATCCAGCCTGGGGCCGAGTGATGCCGGAATAGCGGGTGCAACGCATCAGGATGTGCGCTGCACCTTGGAACCCGTCCGAGAATTGAGGAGCCGCAGCTCTATCGGGGCTTTCGGAGATGCTCAGGACAGGAGCGGAGCCGTCTCTGTAGGGTCTTCCGATAGGTAGCTGGTACGTACCAGATTCCCCGGCTCTGTTAGTTCATGTTACTACAATGGACGAGGAGTGATCGCGGAGGTCATGTCTTGACACAGCGCATCCTGGTGGTAGACGACGACAAAGCGATTGTGCGCTTGGTGCGCGCCTACCTGGAGCAGGCGGGCTATCAGGTCTTCGTGGCCTACGATGGCGAGATGGCCCTGCATATCATTCGCGCCGAACGGCCCGACTTGGTGGTGCTGGACTTGATGCTGCCCGGCCGCGATGGCTGGGACATCACCCGCATCGTGCGCGCCGATCCCACCCTGGCCGGCATCCCCATCATCATGCTCACGGCGCGAGTCGAGGACACCGACCGCATCGTCGGCCTGGAGTTGGGCGCCGATGACTACATCACCAAGCCCTTCAACCCGCGTGAGGTGGTGGCCCGCGCCCGTGCGGTGCTGCGCCGCACAGCGGGCGAGTTCGCCCCACCCCAGATTGTGCAGATCGGCAGACTGCTCATGGACCTGGACCGGCACGAGGTGCAAATGGATGGGCAGCCTGTGGAGCTCACGCCCACCGAGTTCGAGCTCCTGCGAGTGCTGATGCAAAACGCTGGCCACGCTTTCACCCGCTCTGAACTCATCGAGAAGGGGTTGGGCTATACTTACGAGGGGTTGGAGCGCACGGTGGACAGCCACGTCAAGAACCTGCGCCGCAAGATCGAGCCTGATCCGAAGAAGCCCTCCTATGTCCAGACCGTCTACGGCGTGGGCTACCGGCTGGTGGGGGAGGGAAGGGCATGAACCGCTTGTGGGTTCGACTGACCCTGGCCTTCGCTCTGGTTATCTTGGTAGCGGTGGGGGCCATCGCCGTCCTGATCAACCAGGCCACCGGCGTCCGGTTTCGTGAGTACATCACGCACAGCGGGATGATGACTTCCGGCAGCGGCATGGAGCAACTGGCTGCCTACTACCAACGAGAGGGCAGTTGGGAAGGTGTGGAGAGTCTGTTGGCAGAGGGCGTCCTGATCGGCAGGTCTATGGGCGGCCCCTGGCAAGACAAGAAATGGCCCCCGGGCATGGTAAGGGGTCGCCTGGATGCCGTGCTGGCCGACGTCAGCGGCAAGGTCGTCTTTGACAGCGCCGGGAAGGACATGGGCAGAAGGTTGGGTTCTGCGGAATTGGACAATGCGTTGCCCATCAGCGAACCCGATGGCGAACAGGTGGTGGGCTACTTGCTCATAGCCTTGCCCCGCCCGGAGATGCTGGGGACGCTGGAACAGAGCTTCCTGGATCGTCTGCGGAACGTATTGGTCGTCGGAGGGGCACTGGCGGTGGGTTTGGGACTGATCGTCGGGGCGATTCTCAGCCATAACCTGACGGCGCCGCTGCGCCGCCTGACCAAAGCAGCGCAATCCGTGGCCGCCGGTGACTTCAGCCAGAGGGTGGAGGAGGGGGGCAGCGCCGAAATCATCGAGGTGGCCAAGGCCTTCAACGAGATGACCGCTGCGCTGAAAGAAGCGGAGACGCTGCGGCAGAACCTGATGGCCGACGTGGCCCATGAGTTGCGCACGCCTCTCACCGTGCTTCAGGGCAACCTGCAGGCGCTGCTGGACGACGTCTATCCGTTGGAAAAGGTCGAGGTAGCTCAACTATACGACGAGACCCGATTGCTGAGCCGGCTGGTGGAGGACCTGCGGGAATTGGCCCTGGCCGAGGCGGGGCAACTGCGGCTCAACCTGCGGCCGACTGATGCCGCGCAGGTGGCGCGGACGACCGCTGCCACCTTTGCCCTGGTCGCCGAGGACAAGGGGGTCAGCCTTGATGTGCAAATCGCTGACAGCTTGCCCTTGGTGCTGGCCGATCCTGACCGGTTGGCTCAAGTGCTGCGCAACCTGCTGGGCAACGCGCTCCGCCACACTCCGCCCGGCAGCCGGATCTCCATTTCAGCCGGGGCGACCGACACCATCGTGGAGATTGCCGTAGCCGACACTGGCGAGGGCATCCAGCCCGAGCACCTCCCGTATGTATTTGACCGCTTCTGGCGTGGCGAGCGATCACGCGCTCGTGGGACAGGTGGCTCCGGTCTGGGGCTGACCATCGCCAAACAACTGGTGCAGGCCCAGGGAGGTGAAATCGGTGTGCAGAGCGAACCGGGCCACGGCAGCCGCTTTTGGTTCACGCTTCCCGCGGCTCCGGGCCCCGAGTGAACTCGAGTGAATTCGAGAGCAGCCCCGAATGAATTCGGGGCCTGATACTGAAAACCCGTTTCAACGGGTTATGATATTGACATAACCTGTTTCAGCGGGTTTTCCCGTAGTGTTGGCGAAGAATGGCCGTTGGGGAGTTATCCTCGCGTTGTGACGGTGCTCTGTGGTGTGGTTCCGTGCCTAACGCTGCTGCGGAGCCGGAGCCAGCACACCCTGGCGGGCCCACATCAGCAAGGCGAATCCGCCCAGCGTCAAGATCGTTCCGCCAGCAATCAGGGGTGCCTGGAGCAAGCGGACCCAGTTGCTGCCCTGAAAGACGTGAGAAGCGCCAACCCATAATTCGGTGGTGATCACGACACTCCCGGCTACAATCGCAACTACGCCGCCGGTCGTTGCCCGGTCGCTGCTGCTTGTGGGCTTGGAGAAGTCGACCCGATCCCGAAGTCCAGGCAGCCTGATCAGCAGGAAGAGAAGCAGGGTGACCGCGTTGGTGTATAGTTTCATGTTGGCGGGCACTGCCTTGCCCCGCAGCGAAAGAGAAGCGTACATGTGGATTCCGCCGACGATGGTGCCGATGACCAGAAGGATGAGGGCGTTTCTGTAGGCCCGCTCCCCCCCACGCGCCAGCCCGATGGTTGACCAAATGCACAGGATCCCGATCACGATAGTGACGATCATCAGTGTCTGATACAGCCATTGATAGTCCAGCAGTGGCCACATCGGGGGGTACTTCTTTGTCAGGAAGGCCGCGCACACGGTCCCAATACCGCCGAGGAGGTTCATTGCGGCAGTTAGGCCCATGAAGACGACGGCGATGATGCGTAGAACTTTACCTGTTCTGTCATTCATGATAGCTCGTTCTCCTTGAGTTCTGCGTTCGGTCTAGACGGGTTCGGCGGGGAGCTCTCCTTGTTGGCGATTGCCCCGGATCTTCATGCGCTTGGGTAGCTTGTCGTCGAAGGTCGCCCCAGAGTTAGGGCGTGTTCACAGTCTCCGCTAAACCCCATGGGTTGTCGGGGAAGTGGCAGCGGTCACACGAGGTCAAACGCTGGATGTTGTGGGAGGCGTAGGGAGTGACTCCTATTCCCCCTTCAGACGCGGAGAGGAATGTTTTCCAAGCCCTTTCATCCCCCTCCCCCTCGCTCAGCCCAACTTTCAGATTGCCGGCGCCGTGACATGCCAGGCAAGACACAACCTGGTGCACCCCAGCATGTCCCAAGGGGGAGGCCTCCCGAATGTCGTCGTGACACTCCGTGCATGTGGCTGAGGTGTCGTGAGCGTTGTGGCAGTCGGTGCAGGAGAAGCCTTCATGCACTCCAGCTACCAAGATTGCTTGGTGGTCTGGAAGGTCAACCTCACCATGGCACTTCTCGCACAATTCGCTAGCTGAAGCCACATCCACGTACTCATCAATCGCCGCGATCTCCAACCAGGCGTATTGGGCTTCCGCCACGCCTTTCTTGTCGACACGGTGGCAGACCTTGCAGGGAATGTGAGCCCACTCCTCTTCAGGGATCAGGGGAGGTGGCGGTTCGACCTTGAACTTGCAGACCGTACAGCTTTCTGGCATGTCATCCATCGATGGAGTCCAGTTGACGGGTGCATGGCAGCGAGCACAGGTGCTGTTCGTCCCTTTCTCGGTCACCACGAAGGTGTCGGCGTGGGAACTCCCTTGCCAGGATACCTGTATAGTGTCAGGGTCAGGTGGCGCACTGACAACCTCTTCTTCCTCTCCTTCCGCTCTTTCCGGCACCTCTGTGGGCCGTTCGGTTGAGGTTGCTTGGGGCTGCTGGGCCTCTGGTGAAGCCGAGGGACTTTCGGCAGCTTGACAGGCGGTCATCCCGAGGGTCAACAGCAGCAGCGCGATCAGTGGGACGCAGAAGGTGAGAGCGGCGTGTCCTTTGCAGCGGAGAGCCTGGAGCTTCGTGTTGGAGTGACCCAGTCCGAGAAGCATTTGTTCCTCGATCCTTGCTGTTGTGATGTCCCTCACTACTGCCATTGCCGGTGGGGCGAGAAGGCTTCTCACCCCGCTGTGGCGATGGCTATGTCTCGCTCTCTCTACCTTGTGTTCTGGGTTCAGGGAGAGACGTTCTACGCCTGTGTTAGTGGCTTGCCCCAGGTTCTCACTCGGCCGCTGGTGCGTAGATCGGTCTGGCGTAGAACGTCTCAACGCGCGATGCACGTCTCCCTGGTTGTGCTTACCCTTCACTCTCTGGGGTTTCGCCCCCCGCGGTCAACTCGGGGAGATCCCAGGTGTTGTCCGCGAAGTGGCAGCGGTCGCAGGCGACCTGCCATTGAATGCTGTGGGACTTGACGTATTCGTTCACCGGCTCACCGGTTCTGCTGACAGAGCTTACCAGAGTGGCGAAGACGCCGCCTTTCTCTTCGTCAGGATGCGGGCCCACTTCCATCTCGTCCGCATCATGGCAGGCCATGCAGCTCACCTTCGACAACATGATTTGGTTGAAGCCCTTCATGTGTGTTTCCGAGGTGAGCACATCCTCATGGCAGTCCGCGCACTGCTTCGGCTCGGTCGAGTGCGGGTCGTGACAGTCGGAGCAGTATTGAGGGCGGGCCGACTGAGGCCACTCACCAGCCCAATTGCGGTGTGCACTGCCACCCAGGGCTATTGCATGCGTTACTCCGGTACCTCCGGTCGCGGCGATGCCCGACGTGGTCAGGTGGCATTTCTCACACAACTCTGTGGGCGCATTGACTGCTTCGTACTCGTCCGTCACCGTATTGAGCCAGGCGAGTTTACCGCTCGAGTTCCCGCTCTCGTCAAGCTCGTGGCAGGTGTCGCACCCAATGCCTACCCAGTCCGCCTCTTCGACGAATTCCATCGTGGTTGCCATACGCACTTCTTCGTCGGTTGGGAACTTGCAGGTGATGCAATTGGGAGGAGTATCAGCCCTGGTGGTTGGATCCCAGTTCTGAGGCGAATGGCAGCGAGAGCAGTAGGTGTTGGGGCCTTTGCCCAGGTCGTAGTTGTCGCTGTGGGGGCCGCTCTGCCAGGCAGCCACGATGGCGGACTGATCGGCCACGGGCGCTGGCGGTTCCGGCGTCGCTGTGACCACCACTTCCTTGATGACCTCGATGGCAACCTCCTTGACCACCTCAACGGTCTGGATGACCAGCTTCTCGACCGCCACCTCCTTTGCGACCTCGATGATCTGTGGGGTCGGTGCGGCGCAAGCGAGCGCCACCATGCTCACAACCAAGATTCCGAACAGCGGTAGTACATACTTCTTCAATGTGGCTCCTCCTTTCGTGTGTACGCTACAACTCTTTGGTTTGGTGAATCACCGTTAGTGAGAACCCGACGTGAAATGACGCTGGCCGAGGATATGATCCTCAGGCCAGTGCAAACCCAGCTACAAACGCAGCGGTCATCAGTAGCAGCAGGCCCGGTAGGATGGTGTAGATCGTCTCTTTTGACAGCATGGGCTTGCCGGCTCGCAGGAAGGCAAGCAACAGGCCACCAAGACCGATAAGCGCTCCGCCGACACCCACCAAAGCGAAGCCGGCCGGAGCGCGGCCTTGCAGGCTGAGGAGGATCGGTAGGCCAACGATCAGCAGCCCGGCGATGCCGTGCACCAGAGACAGGACAACGGTGGCGATTGTGCCGGGTGTGATGTATCGCGTGACCGCAATTGCCAGCAGCCCAAGCGTGACGAAAACTTGGTACACCGTGCCAAGAGCGGGCAGATACTCCACCACCAGGCCCAGCGAGAGACTGAGTGGGATGATCGCTGCCACGACGACCACCAGCGGGTTGTCCAGAATCTCGAAGCCGAAGATGATCAACAGCAGGCCGGCAATCAGAAGAACACCAAAGGCGATGGTGTAGCATAGGATGGCCAGCGTGCCGAGCCCCTCGATCCCCACGGCCACCTGGTACGCTGCCAGTATGCCGGTGGCCAACAGCAGCAATCGGTCGAGGATGGACGTCTTTTTCATCATCATCATCGTCGACCTGCTATATCGCCTCCACTACGACCAACAGCATTGAACTCAGCATGTATATCGAGGCGTACTTGAACAAACCGAAGTTCAGCCGTTCTGACGGGCGCACGACGCTGGTGATGGCCAGAGCCAACAGTCCTGCGCTGAGCACGGCCAGCAGTCGCAGGTAGCCCCAGGTCATGCCGATACCGATCGCCGCAACCGCGATGGCGAGAGCTGCCGCCAGGCTGGATAAGGCGATGGTCACACGCGTCATCTGGAAGCCGTAGGCCGAGGGGAAGGTAGGGATGCCTGCCCTTCGGTAGTCTTCGTAGTAGCGCATGTTGAAGGTCATGATGTGGGTGGGGATCCACAGCAGCACTCCCAGCGCGAGCGATAGACCGATCCAGTCAATCTGTCCTGTACCGAGAACGCGCCCGGCCAGGATGGGGATTCCGCCCGAGATGCCGCCCCAAACGATAGACCAGGGCGTGCGACGCTTAAGCCAGATTGTATACACCACCACGTCGAAGAATAAGCCGGCAAACACCACGGTGCCGTACAGCGGGGAGAGGGCAAATGCCCAGCCCACGCCGAGCCATGCGAGCGCCAGCCCGACCAGCAAGGCGTTGCTCGCCTCTACCCGACTCAAGGGCAGTGGGCGATTGGCCGTGCGCTTCATCTTCGCGTCGATGTCCCGGTCGTAGACCATGTTGAGCACGGTACTGCCGCCGATGGCCAGGAACAGGCTACCAGTCAGCGCCAGGAGCGCCTCCCAATTCAGCACCGGGCAGCGCGCGCTCATGAAGCCAGCCAGCCCCGTTGTGAGCAGCAGTCCGCTCTGGAGCGGCTTGGTCAGCACCCAATAGGCACGAAGCTTCACACGGATTGCCTGGAACGCTGTCAACAGTGTCGTCCTCTCCTATCCACACTGGTCATTCGGTGACGGCCCGCACACAACGGAAGCCCGCGCTCGGACCAAAGTAGTCAGGCCCGGCGTTATTGCGCGTCCAGACGCGCAGGTTGTATGCATAGTTGGCCTTGCTGCCGCCGCGCATGTAGCGGTAGTGAGCGCCTTCGTATACGTCGGCCGCCCACTCCCAGACGTTGCCGGCCACGTCGTACACCCCGTAGGGGCTGGCCGAGTCCAGCGTCTGATACCCTTCATAGCTTCGGCCATTATAGAAGCCCACCGGAGTCGTGTCGCCCTGCGCGCCGACGATCTTCTCGGACGGATCGTGGCTGCTATAGAAGTTGGCGTTGTTGGGCTCGATCTCGTCCCCCCAGGGGAAGGGTCGGCCATCGGGTCCACGAGCGGCCTTCTCCCATTCGATCTCTGTGGGCAGCCGCCAACCGAAGAACTCACAGTAGGCCTTGGCACCGAACCAGGTGACCATCACCATCGGGTGGTTTTCGTAACCTGGCTTGGCCGTGAAACTGGTGCCGTCGAAATCCATACGCAGTCCGGGGTCATCAAGGGGGATGTGCAGCCATTCCCCGGCCTCGATTTCTTTCTCGTGATCGTAGCCGCGGAACTCGTCGCCCGGGTAGTAGCCCACTACCTGGTCATCCACGATTCTGACCGTCCCCGTGGCCAAAGCATCGTTCAGATAACGAGCATACTGGGCGTTGGTCGCCTCGGTGACCATGACCTCGTAGTCGTAGTCAATTGCAGTCTCGTGATCGTGCTGGCCCAGGAGGAACTCCCCGCCTGGCACCAGCGCCCAGGTCTGAGGGTCAATTCCTGTTTCCATTGAGGGTGGCGGACCAGGGGGCATGCCCCTGACAGGCGCGCATCCTGCTACCAACAAAGCAACCAGGGTCAGAAGGACAAATGCGCGTTTCATCGGGCCACCTCCCGCTCCAAAGCAGACGTCGTTTCCTCGGAGGATGCCAGCTCCCCTGCAGCGAGTTCCTGCGCCCAGCGCCCCTCCTTCCTGAACAGGTCAAACAATCGCCACAGCATGAAGGCGGCCAATGCCACCAACACTGTCGCTAGCCCGACATCGATCAGTAGCACCGTCCAGTTTACCAGAGGCTGCTGGGCCGACTCGCTGACGAACAGGCGCTTCAACGAAAAGACCGTTGCTGCCCCGAAGGCCAGGTCCGAACTGGCGATGACCAACCAACCAAACCACCGTCGGACTCTGCCCTTGAGCCCCACACGGTCAGCGAAATAGAAGAGAATGATGGTGGCGATGATCGCCGACAGAATGTGCCAATGGCCGGTGAGGGTGATGCGCTCTTCGCGCGCCGGCATGACTCGCATGGTCTCTTCCAGTGTGACTGCCATGAAGATGCCGACGAAGCTCACTGTGAAGTTCATAAACACCATCTGCCACAGCGAGCCGAACCTGAGTGGGTCGTGCACTAAGGCCCTCAGTTTCTGCCAGAAGCTAGCCTTCGTGATCCCCTGCTCGGCCAGCCCCTCACGGATCAGTTTGTCCCATCCGAAAATAACCAGCATAAGCGCGGCCAGCATAGAGGGGACAGCACCCACATAGATGAAGATATGGGCGTAAGGCTCAAAGGGTACGACTGCCCACACGGCCAGGGTGATGACAATGCAGCCGACGGCCATCAGCGGCATGGCGATCTTGTGGAGCAGGCCCTTGAAGTCGAACCAGCGCCCAATGATCAGCGTGATGCCCATGCCGATCAGGGCGAGCATGATGTGCAGGTGGCCGATGATTGCCAGTTGCAGCGCCGTCTTGAGCGGCTCACGGATCACGTCTTCGGCCAGGAAGGTCTCGTGACCACTGCCCCAGTACGAACCGGTAACCGCGCCGAACAGGGCCGAGCCAAGGCTGGCGACAGCCACCAAGAAGAAGGCCAGACGTTCTAGGTCAACCCCACCAGCGTGGGCGTAGTCCGGGTCTCTGACGCGGTACTCCTTCTTCCATGGCCACAGCGCCGCAGCCAGCAGGACCCCGGCGAAAAAGACAAGAGACTGGCCAAAAAGGAATACCCCATGAAAAACGCGCTCATGCCCGAAGTAGGCATACCACAACCCGAAGAACATCGCTATCACGTAACCTGCTGTGATGGTGGCGTTGATCGTGGCCCGTTCGTGGTCTTTCATTGACATAAGGTCCGTGATGAAGTACACCTCAATGGCGACCACGGCCATAGCGATGGTGTGGTAGAGCATGATGATGCGGCCCTCGCGCTCGGCCTCCACCAGGTCCATGCCAAGAACCCGCACCATAACATCCTTGATGCCCCACTCGGCCAACGGACCGGAGAGCGTCCCCCAGATGGCCGCGACCAGTGAAATCAGGGCGATTGCAACCAGTGCAAGCCCCGTTGTCGAGCGGAAAAGGTAGTTGAAACGCTTGGAGATTGCTTGCATGAGCCTCACTTCCACCTGTACTTGCAGGGGATACCTATCCCAGAATCCTCAAGAGGCGGTTCCTCGCCGCGGGCAAGCCGCCCGCAGCGCATAGCCTCTAGGTTCCTGGGCAGGCTCCGGAGGGCAGATTCGGGGGACTTGGTTCCAACACAGTTTGGTTAGGAGGGAGTTGAACTCCCGATCTCGGCAGTACAATTGCCTCAGAACGGCCTATCTGAACCATACTGGACTTAGTCCCCAATCTTAGTCCCCAATTAGGCAGCTTTGATCTGTTTGACAAACCCCCAGGCGAACGCCAGGGCCATCAGCAGAAGCAACGGAGCCAGGATCGTGAACACCAGCTCCTCACTGAAGAACAGCAGTTGTCGACCGGTCTTCAGGAAGGCCAGCGCGATGCCGCCCAGGCCGATCAACACCCCGCCCACGGTCACCCATATGAATCCGCTTGGCGCTTTGCCCTGCCTGACGGCCAGGATCGGCAGGACGAAGACCAGCAGGCCGGCCACCGAGTGCACGATCACCAGCGCCGTTGTCGCCAGCCCGGCCGGGCCGGTGAAGCGGGTGATGGCGATGGCGATCAGCCCGAGGAGCGCGAAGACCAGGTAGGCCTTTTCGCACTTGGGGCGGAACTCGGCTACCAGCCCCAGCGATAGCCCTGCCGGTATCAGCACGGCGACGATCACGACCCAAGGGCTGGCCAGTGCGTCGTAGGTGAACGCGATCAGCAACAACCCGGCCACCAGCAGAACCCCGAAGGAAACCATGTAGTAGATGTCATGCATCTTCCCTGCCTTGCGGTAGCGAGTGAAGAACCGCCAGAGCAAGTAGATGGCCACCAGGCCGGTGGCAAGCAGGACGATTCGGTCGAAGAGAGTCATGAGCTATTCTCCTTTGGTATTATGATGTCGAACTGTGTTCTACACAGTATGGCACACTTCTCATATGGTGTCTGTGACCTTCGTCACACAAAGGGCCAAGCAGTGACCCAATCACCGGCGCCAAGCGGTTGTTTCAACGGTCTGGCTCGCCGGCCAGCCGTTCCAGTTGTTCCCTGTCGCGGATGACTACCCGACCCCGCTTGACATTCACTACCCCCTCCCGCTCGAGCTGGGCCAGGGCGCGTGATACGCTTTCACGCGAGGCCCCAATGAGGGCGCCCAGCTCTTGCTGCGTCAGGCGCACTATGCTGGTCAGGGCGCGGCTGGCTTGCCAGTTGCTCTCGGCCAGTAGCGAATGAATCAGCCGCCCCCTTATGTTGCGAGAGGCGAGTACCTCCAGCCGGCGAATCAGGTGGCGGAGCTCACCCAGGCAAGCGCCCTGCACCACGGTCAGCAGTTCCAGACTCTCCTGGCACAGCGCAACGAAGGGTTCCCGTTCGGCCCGTAGCACCACCGTCTCGGTCATCGCCACCGCAGTGCCCAGTTGTGTCCCCCCATCCAGAGTAGTCACTGGGCAGAGCACCTCGCCCGGCCCGCGCACGCCAAGGATGGTTTCGTAGCCCTCCGGCGTCACACGGGTGACCTTCACCCGTCCGCTGGTTATGGTGAAGAAAGCCGAGCTCGGCGCTCCCTGGACAAAAACCTGCTCCCCTGCCGCGAAGGTCTGCACGCGCTGCAGTCCGTACAACTTTGTCCGAATCTCCGGCGCAAGATGGGCGAATGGCTGCAGAGTGCCTGTCTCCTTAATGCTCATCCTCACGTTCGTACTCCGCCCAGCATGCCCGTCTGAAATCCGATAGAGCGTCCACGAATTGGGTCATGAAAACCTGAACGCATTATACTGGAATAGTGCGCCACATCAAAATCAGGACCTGTCCGCTGGCAACTTCGCGCTTCTGGATGCGAGAAGAAGTCATCCTGATCCGGTCGAAGGGTCACTATCTGCCATCCTTCTCACCGCTTGCGCGCAATCACTGCGCAAGCCCGCGAAAGTAGGACTCCCGATTTGACAAGATCCAAGACTTCTGGTAGAATTTG
>CBDURC010000053.1:0-15126 GCA_965369635.1 uncultured Anaerolineales bacterium
ACCCGTCTCGGGCCACCCTTCGCAGTTGAAGAGGGGAAGTGCACCGACCTTTGAAGACCAAACACCAGCTCCGTCCTGCCCAGGAAGCGGCGCTGATGTAGGATTCTACCCTACCTCCTGCGCAGGAGAAGGTGACACCATGATTACCCAGCCACTTCTTCAACAATCCTTCTTGTTATCTCCCTTCCACTACTATACCACATCCCTGTTGATGAGTCAAGGGGTTTCGCGCTGTTTTTATGGGAAGCGGGTACAATGGGGCCATTGAGCAGCATTCTTGATGGAGGACTGCGATGGCGAAGAAGCGTTTCAAGGAGTTGGGCACAGGGTCCTTCTTTGGCGAGTTGGTGTATGACCGTGCCATGCCGAGGCGGCATTTTCTGGGCCAGCTGGACCAGGTTGTCGACTGGGAGAACTACACGGAGAGATTACTACGGCTGTACAAGGGAGGAGCGCAGGTAGGGCGTCCGCCGTACAATCCTGTCGTGATCCTGAAGATGCTTCTGCTGTCGTACCTGTATGGCCTCTCGGAGCGGCAAACGGAAGTGTATGTGAACGATAGTCTATCGGCCAAGTGCTTTCTGGGCTTGGCAGTGGACGAGCCAGCACCAGACCATTCGACACTGACAACCTTCAAGGGGAGGATCGTGGAGGGGGGTGGGGAAGCCTGTTTACAGGAGTTGCTGGCGGAGATAGTGTGCCAAGCGCAGGAGAAGGAGGTTGTGTTTGGAGCCGTCCAGTTGGTAGATAGCACGCATACGGTGGCCGACGTGAACACGGCGAAGGACGAACGGCGTCAGAAGAAAGGCGGCAAAGGGCCACGAGACAGAGGAGCCCGTTGGGGCGTGAAACACAAGCGACGGCATCGGAACGAGCGGGGCGAAGTAGTCACACAGACCGAGTACTTCTACGGCTACAAGATGCATACGAGTATGAATGCCGAGGCCGAGATGATCACCAGTGTGGTGGTGACAGCCGGGAATGGGCATGATGGGAAGCAGTTCCCGCGGCTGGTGCAAAGAGACGAGGTGTTGGGACTGCCTACCGAGACCTACGCTGGCGACCGTGGGTACGACGGCGGAGAGAACCACCATCTCCTTTATCAACACCCTCAGCTCTGAAGGTTGCACGCCCCGCTGACTGATGGTATAATAGTGACCGCCGGTCAGTCTCACATCACACCGCGCGCATTCGCTCAACGTTGAGGACACCAAGAGGCCATGGACTTCGCGCTCTCGCCCGAACACGAGATGATCCGCAAGACGGTGCGCGACTTCGCTGAGAAGGAGATCCGCCCCGTCATCAAGGAACTCGACCGCCAACAGATCTTTGATCGGAGCTTGCTGCCCAAGATGGCCGCCATCGGCCTCTTGGGCATTTGCATCCCGGTGCGCTACGGCGGAGCAGGGATGGACTATCTCTCCTTGGCGTTGGCTTGCGAGGAACTGGAGCGGGTGGACAGCTCCGCCCGCGTCATCATGTCGGTGCACGTGGGACTGAACAGCCTGGCGCTGCTGCAGTGGGGCAGCGAAGCCCAGAGGCAGCGGTATCTGGTTCCCCAGGCGAGAGGCGAGAAGATCGCCGCCTTCGCGCTGAGCGAGCCCGGCGCGGGCTCCGACGTTGCTGCTATCAGCGCCACCGCACGCCCAGAAGGCGATCACTACGTCCTCAACGGCGAGAAGATGTGGATCAGCCTGGCAGACGTGGCGGACAACTTCCTGTTTTTCGCCAAGACGGACCCCAGGGCCAAGCCCGCCTACCGCGGTATCAGCGGCTTCATCGTCGAGCGGAACTTCGCTGGCGTGACCACCGGTAGCATTCACGGCAAGCTAGGCGTGCGTGCCGGCGACACGGGCTGGATACACTGCCAGGACGTGCACGTGCCCGTCGAGAATCTTCTCGGCCACGAGGGAGAAGGATTCAAGGTCGCCATGAGCGCTCTGGACAACGGGCGCCATACCGTGGCTGCCGGCGCGGTGGGGCTGATTCGAGCCTGCCTGGAGGCTTCCCTGTACTACGCCCGCGAGCGCAAGACGTTCGGCGTGGATCTCGGCCGCCACCAGTTGGTGAAACGTATGATCGCACTGATGGTGCAGCGGGTCGAGGTGGCGCGACTCCTGGTCTACCGAGCTGGATGGATAAGGAACCAGGGGCTACGCAACACGCGGGAGACGTCGCTGGCGAAATGGACTGCCTGCGACGCGGCCTTCGAAGCGGCCTCCGATGCCATCCAGATCCACGGCGCCTACGGTTACTCGGACGAGTACGACGTGGAGCGCTACATGCGCAACGCCAAGGGTGCGGTGATCTACGAGGGCACGCGGGAAGTGCACATGCTCATGCAGGCGGACTATGCGCTGGGGTACCGCAGCGATAAGCCCCTGCGCTGTGAGTTGCCAGCCTATGACGCGGAATACTGGCAGGCAGAAACAGGTAACTGGTAGATTGGTACATTGGTACATTGGTAGATTGGTAGATTAGCAGATTGGTGGGAGGACTGCCTGTCTGCGTGCCAGTTTCCCAATCTGCCAGTCTACCAGCCTGCCAATCTACCAACATCAGAAGGGAGGGACATCATTGAACGCCATCGTTTGTGTCAAACAGGTGCCAGACACGGCGGAGCTGCCCAAGGTGGAGCCCGCCGACGTCGTTGAAGGCACGCTCAAGGTCACCCGCGTGGTCAATCCCTGGGACGAATACGCCATCGAAGAAGCGCTGCTGCTGAAGGAAGCACATGGTGGCAAGGTCACGGCGCTGAGTCTGGGGCCACCGGAGGCCGCAGAAGTACTCAAGACTGCTGTGGCCATGGGTTCCGATGAAGCTATCCTGCTCTCAGACTCCGACTTGGGAGATGGCGATGCCTTGACCATCGGCTATGCGCTGGCCCAGGCTATCGGCCAGATCGGCGAGTACGACCTCATCCTATGCGGCAAAGAGTCGGTGGATGGCAGCAGCGGGCTGACGGCCTCAACCGCCGCCCGCTACCTGGGCATTCCCCAACTCACCTACGTGGTCAAGATCAGAGAGGTTGACTTCGACGCACGGACCATCACCGTGGAGCGGTTGGTGGAAGAAGGTCTGGAGGTAGCGACCGCGCCGCTGCCGGCGATGGTCTCCGTCACCAAGGGGATCAACGAACCCCGCTACCCCAGCTTCCGCGGCATCCGTAAGGCAGCCCGCATGGAGATTCCTGTCTGGGGCGTGGGAGACATCGCCGGACTAGACGCTGAGAAGGCCAGTGAGGCGGGCGCGGCGGTGCGCTGGACCAACATCCACAAACCGCCCGGTCGCGCTGCCGAGTGCGAGATCATCGAAGCGGACAGCGTCGCTGAGCAAGCCAGCATCCTCGCCGACCGGCTGCTGGCAGCCAAGATCATCTAGCGTATGGCGAACGGCAAAGGAGCATAACTATGAGTGTCTTTGTTTGGATCGAGCAATTCAAGGGCGAGCCGGTGAGTCTCTCGTGGGAGGTGCTGGGCAAGGCCCGCGAGCTGGCTGATGCTCGCGGCACCCAAATCGCGGCCATCGTCCTGGGCCAGGAAGTGGAGAACATAGCCCAGCAGGCCATCAGCTACGGGGCCGATACCGTCTACCTGGCCAACGATACGACCCTGGCCGACTTCCGAGTCGACCCCTATGCCGCCGTGATCAAGGCCTTGGTCGAGAAACACCAGCCGTCCATCATGCTCTGGGGCGGCACCTCGCGCGGCCGCGAGCTGGCCGCCGCTGTGGGCGCTGACATGGAGGTTGGCGTCGCCGCCGACTGCCTGGACCTGCAGTTGGACGATGAAGGCAACCTGGTGGCCACGCGACCTATCTACGCCGGCAACATTCTCACCGACGTGGTCTTTCGCGGCAAGCCCCAGATCGCCACCGTGCGCTCACGAGCATTCCCCATGCCGGAGCCCGACCCGGCCCGCACAGGGGAAGTGGTGGCCGTATCCGCGGTGCTGAGCGAGGACGATGTTCCCGTCAAGGTCGTAGGTCTGGAGAAAGCGGCCGAAGGAGAGGTGAGCGTAGCCGATGCCAACATCATCGTCTCTGGCGGACGAGGTGTCAAGGGAGCAGAGGGCTTCGAGCCCATCCGCGAGCTGGCCACCGTGCTGGGTGCGGCCGTGGGCGCGTCTCGCGCCGCCGTGGATGCGGGCTGGATCCCCTATCCGCATCAGGTGGGGCAGACAGGCAAGACAGTGCAGCCCGACCTGTACGTCGCCTGCGGCATCTCGGGGGCCATCCAGCACCTGGCGGGCATGCGCACGGCCAAGGTCATCGTGGCCATCAACAAGGACCCCGAAGCGCCCATCTTCCAGGTGGCCGATTTCGGCATCGTGGAAGACCTGTTCAAGACCGTGCCCGCGCTGACAGAGGCGCTGAAGGAGCGATTGGGCTGATTCGTGGTAGGGAAAGAAGAAAGAAGGAAGTATGGAAGACGCAGGACCAAGCTTCCGGTCTCCTGGCGAGGAGAGGTTCTACCATAGGCTCCGTGGCAGAGTCACGCGGTGGGCGCAGGATCGGCGGATTCCTCCTGAACGAATCGAGTACCTGTTGGCTGCCCCTGATCTGTTCATACTGCTCTCTCGATTGGCCCTGGACACTCGCGTTCCTGCGAAGGCCAAGGCAAAGATCGTGGGAGGCATTCTCTACTTCTTGTCGCCTGTAGATCTGATACCGGATTTCATAGGCCCCCTGGGTTTCCTGGATGACGTTGCTGTTGCTGCATGGATCGTTCATTCGCTTGCAGCGGAGCTGAATGCCGTAGACCCGTCAATCATCACAGAGCACTGGGAGGGAGAGGAAGATGTTCTTCAGCGTGTGCAAGAGATCACCTCCAAGACAGAGGAGGTCCTAGGCAAAAGCTTTCGCCTTGTGGCATCTGCGTTGCACGAGTTGAGAAGCTCCATTACGCGTGATCTTCGAGAAGAAGCAGAACCCAAACCACAGACCTCTTCACGGGATTCCGAGCGTGAGCAGTCGGCAGGAACTCAAGACAAGCATGTCGTTTTCCGCTAGGATCCACACGGGCTGAGGCGTAACGAAAAGGGAAACCTCTTGCCAACGCAACGAGCCCCCACCGGCCCCGCGCCGCGTGGGGGCTTTCGCGCCCAGCGCGATCGCAAGCGCTGATGAACCCACGATCGAGAATTGACCAACAAATTGACTTGTGGTATCATATGCTTGCATATCATAAAACGGCGTATGATGTCAGGGGGGGGCACCATGCATTTCATCAATAGAGAGAAGGAACTGGCAGCGCTCGAAGAGTCGTGGGCCCGGCGGGGAGCTCAGTTTCTCGCCCTGTACGGACGGCGTCGTATCGGCAAGACTACCCTGCTTTTGGCCTTTGCCCGTGACAAGCCATACATCTACTGGGTCGCCAGCCGGCTCTCGTCGGCAGCGCTGCTCAGCAGCTTCTCGCGAACCGTGCACCAATTCACGTCACCTGACTCGCCGGTCCGCCGGGATTTCTCCTTCGGTGATTGGGAGACCGCCCTGCTCCAGTTGGCACCCCTGGCCCGGGAACGTCGAATACTGCTCATCATTGACGAGTTCCCATATGCCGTGGAAGCTGAGCCTGGTCTCCCATCCCTGCTGCAAAACGTCTGGGATCACCAGTTGAAGGAGAGCAATCTGTTTCTTGCCATATCGGGCAGCCACGTGGGAATTATGGAACGGGAGACCGGAAGCTACCAGGCGCCGCTCTACGGACGCACTACAGGCTTGATGCTCTTACATCCACTAGACTTTCCAGCCGTGCGCCAGTTCCTGCCCCGCTATTCGCTCACCCAGCAGATCACTACCTACGCCATCGTGGGGGGAATCCCTAGCTACCTCGAACGCTGGGACGATGGTCAAAGCGTGATGCGCAACATTGAGACGCGGGTGCTCGGCCCGGCCAGCCTGTTCCAACTCGACCCTCCCTATCTGCTCAGTGATGAACTGGGTCAACCTCGCAACTATGCAGCGGTTCTCCTGGCCATCGCTGCGGGCAAGCACACGCCTGCCGAGATACAGAAGCCTGCTGGCATCAAGGGGCAAGTTTCCGGCTACCTACAGACGCTGCGCAACCTGCGGTTGATCGAGCGCCAGGTACCTGCAACCGTGCGACAACCCGAGCGTAGCAGGCGCAGCCGCTACGTCATCGCAGACCCATACCTGAATTTCTACTTCCGGTTCCTGGCCCCCAACCTGGAACTGATCGAGCAAGGACGCATCAGGGCCATCACGGATGAGATTGCCGGCCAGCTTGATGCCTTTGTCGGGCGCGTTGCATTCGAGACCCTCTGCCGTGCCTGGCTGGTTCGCAGCGGGGATGCTGGGCGGCTACCTTTTGTGCCGCAGCGGGTGGGGCAGTGGTGGAGTTCCAGAGCGCAAGTTGATGCGGTGGCCATCAACTACCGTCACAAAGCTGTGCTGCTCGGGGAAGCCAAGTGGCAGACCCGGCCAGTCGGTCAGGCCGTCCTGGAAGCACTCAAGACAAAAACCAGGCAGGTGCTGCCCGAGCCAGGTTGGACCGTGCACTACGCGCTGTTTGCTCGAGGCGGGTTCACCCAGCAACTGCAGGATCGGGCAACTGAGGAACGCGTGATCCTGGTCAACCTCCAGCAACTCGCCGAAGGGTTGTAGGGTTTGGTCAACTCGGGACAGCACGAGCCCCACCGACCTTGCGCCGCGTGGGGGCTGCTGATTCACGCACGACCGCGTGTCGGTCGTCACTGCTCCGCCTCGCGCCGGAACTGGCCCATGTACAGATCATGATACACACCGCCAGCGGCCAGCAGTTCGCTGTGCGTGCCCCGCTCCACGATGCGGTGATCCTCGATGACCAACAACTGATCGGCGTTGCGGATGGTGCTCAGCCGGTGGGCAACGACGAAGCTGGTACGGCCTTGCAGCAATTCCTCCAGTGCGGCCTAGATCAGCCTCTCGGTGCGCGTGTCCACGCTCGACGTGGCCTCATCGAGGATGAGGATGCGGGGGTCGGCCAGGACGGCGCCGGCAATGGACAGAAGCTGCCGCTGCCCCTGGCTTAGATTACGCCCCTGCTCGCCCAGCTCCGGCTGGTACTTCTCGGGCAGGCGGCTGATGAAGTCGTGCGCACCGGCCAGCTTCGCTGCCTCGATCACCTCCTCGTCACTGGCGTCGAGACGCCCGTAGCGGATGTTGTCGGCCACGGTGCCGGAGAAGAGAAAAGTATCCTGCAAGACGACGCCCATCTGCCGCCGCAGGCTGGAGCGGGTCACCTGTCGCACATCGTGACCCTCTATGATCACCGAGCCGCTGGTCACTTCGTAGAAGCGCCCCAGAAGGTTGACTAGCGTGGTCTTGCCCACGCCGGTGACCCCCACCAGAGCTATCGTCTGTCCGGGTTCAGCCACCAGGCAAACGTCCTCCAGCACAGGCTCGTCGGCCTTGTAGGCCAAGGAGACGTTGTCCAAGACCACGCGGCCGACGATGGGTGACATCTCCACAGCATCGGGCGCATCCACCAGGTCGGGCTCGGTGTCGATCAGTTCGAAGACCCGCTCAGCGCCGGCCAGCGCCGCCAGGAGGTGAGCCCAGAGCTGAGCCAGCGAGCGGATAGGCTGGAAGAGACTGCGCACATAGACCAGAAAGGAGACGATGAGACCCACGCTCACCTCACCGCTCAACACCAGATAGCCGCCGTAGCCGGCGACGATGGCCGTAGCGATGCTGCTGAGGACGTCCAGTGTAGGTGAGAAGGCGGAGGTGACGCCCACCGCCTGCACATTGGCATCGCGGTCGGCGGCGATCAACTCAGCAAACCGAGCCTGGTTCTCCTCAAAGACACAAAGACACCCAAGCACTCTTCTTGGTCATTCTTTGCGGCTTGGTGCCTTTCTGGTAAGACACCCTTGCTTGGTTCCGGCTGGGCCGGGTTAGGAGACTAGGTTGCATCGCTTCTTGCGATTCCAGACAAAATGTGTTTTGATGATGTAGGCATTGATCAAGCATCACACGCAAGAACGAAAGGGCCTTCCCAACTATTCTAACATAACAAGGGGAAAGAGCTCATGGGAGCACAGATGGAACCGGCAACTGTCGAGATAAGCTTCTCACCAGAAGTGTTTGTAGCCATGAGGATGATAGGGCTCGAAGGCGAAGACCTGGCAAGGGAGATGAAGAGGGTGATGGCCGTAGACCTCTTCAAGAGAGGACTTCTTTCCATAGGCAAGGCAGCCGAGCTAGCCGAGATGTGCCTGGCGGACTTCATGGACCTATTGGTGAGGAATGAAGTAGCTGTTGCTGAATACACCCTTGAAGACTTCCGGCAAGACATGGAAGCCCTTAAAGGGCTTGACCAATGATTGTCATCTCCGACGCCGGCCCTCTAATCGCACTGGCGAAAATCGAGCGGTTTGAGCTGCTCCAGAGCATCCTCGTCCATCTCTGTATCCCTCAAGCTGTCTACGACGAGGTCGTGGTGAAAGGGGCGGGGAGAGCAGGGACTGACGAGACTGAAAAAGCCCTCGGTGATTGGATTGACGTTCTATCGGTCAAGAATGTGGCGATGGTCCGGAGTCTGTTTACAAAGATGGGCAGGGGCGAATCAGAAGCGATAGCCCCTTAAGCTCACTTCACCAGCACGAGAATACAAGCCCCCTCTGCGGTTCGTGCACAGAGGGGGCTTCACGACTCAGCTTGACAATGTTCCATCTGTCATTGCGAGCGCAGCGAAGCAATCTCCGAGCGTGCTGGGGGATTGTTGCGCGTATGCCACTTGAACGCTCTGCGGAAGCTGGCGTCCCACGATAACGAGAGGACTTCTTTCCATTAGGCAAAGCAGTTGAGCTGCCCGAGATCTGCCTGGCGTATTGTATGAAGCTTTTGGTGAAAGACAGCGTGACGGTCGCCGAATACACGCTTCAAGACTTCAGCGATGACCTGGAGGCTTCTGAAAGGCTAGACCAATAGCGGTGCTCGTTCTGACCCGCTTCTTCAGCACCCAACATTGTCAATCTCCTCGTTATCGGCTATAATGTACACTGAGCGCACCTGGACAGTCTCCACTTTGGGGCGTTATCGAATATGACATCGAATGCTCAGGATTCAGCGAATTCGCCACCTGCAATTCGGTCAATCCTCCGCATTCGCTGTCATATACTACCGTGTTATGGGCGATCGCCTTGTGAGACTGAGAAGAAATGGAGGGATGAACAATGCTAGAAGGTATTCAATTCGTCACAAATGCAACGGGCGAGAAAACCGCTGTCTTGATTGACCTGAAACAATACGGCGAGCTCTGGGACGATTTCTACGATGCCCTCATCGCTCGCCAACGGGCTGATGAACCACGCGAGTCTTTGGAGGCGGTTCGGGAAATGCTGAAGCAACAGGGGAAACTGAGTGCCTGAGTACACCATCACGTTTGCTCAATCAGCCCGAAAGGAATTAGAACGCCTCAGTGCTAATGTCGTAAGCCGGATATTTCCCAGGATAGAGGCCCTAGCTCGAAACCCTCGTCCCCTCGGCTGCCGCAAGCTGCGGGGCTTTGAGAACCTTTGGCGTATTCGTATCGGGGATTATCGTCTGATCTACCAGGTGTTCGACGACGAAATGGTGGTCGACATTGTAGCCGTGCGCCACAGAACTCAGGCTTACAGGCTCAGATAGACGGCGGCTGCGTATGACAGGCGCTTTGCAGCTACGCTAGATTCCTGCCTTCTTTGCCAACGGAAGCGCGCGATAAGCGAAGGGCAATTGGCCAGTGAAATGACCTGGCAAGTGGACGACAGCGAGAACTTCGCAAAGCGCGGACACGGTGCATATTGCGTGCTGCGCAAACAGAATACGCAATACGTCCTACGTTTCACGTTTTACGCTTTACGCCCGGTGCGACGGGACGCTTCCTTCCGGTTCCCACGCGCCTTTGGTATAACCATGGACGTGATCTTGACCCACGAGCACACCGATTTCGATGCCCTTGCCTCGCTGCTGGCCGCGGCCAAGCTGCACCCCGAGGCGGTGCCTGTGCTGCCGCGCCAGATGAACCGCAACCTGCGGGACTTCCTGGCCCTCTACGAAGAGGAGTTTCCCTTCGTGGAGGCACGGAAGCTGCGACGGCGACGCATCAGCCGTGCCCTGCTGGTGGACACACAAAGCGCCATGTCGCTCAAGGGCATGGGGCCGCATACAGCAGTGCAGGTGATTGACCATCACCCCCGCAGCGCCGACCTCCATCCCAAGTGGGACTTCTGGGGAGAGGAACTAGGAGCCACCACCACTCTGCTCGTGGAGCAGATGGTCAAGGCCACAATCCTCCTCACCCCCATCGAGGCGACACTGCTGCTCCTGGGCATCTACGAAGATACTGGCTCGCTGGGCTACATCAGTACCACCGCACGCGACGTGCGCTCCGCGGCATGGCTTCTGGAGCAAGGAGCGAGCCTGGAAGTGGTCAACGACTTCGTCCACCATCTGCTGACTCGAGCTCAGCAGACACTCTACCAGCAACTCATCACAAACAGCAAGCCTTATGAGTTCGCCGGCCAAGCGGTGATCGTCGCAACGGCCATGGCCAAGGATTATGTCGAGGAGATTTCCACCTTGGCGCACAGGATCGGCGACCTCTTCGAGCCGGAGGCGGTCTTTCTGCTGGTGGACCTGGGTGGCCGCATCCAACTCGTGGCCCGCAGCTCCAGCAAGAACGTGGACGTGGCAGTCATCGCCAAGGCGCTGGGCGGCGGCGGCCACGCCCAGGCGGCTGCAGCGCTGATCCGCCAGAGGACGCTAGAAGACACTCAGCAGCGGCTGCTGGAGCTGCTGGAGACTCACGTGAAGCCGGCCGTCACCGTGGCCCAGATCATGTCCTACGGCGTGCAGACGCTGAGCCCCGGCACTACCGTAGCCGAGGCGGCGGAACGCATGCGGCGACTGGGCCACGAAGGCTTCCCGGTGGTCCACGACGGCCGTGTCGTGGGCATGCTCACCCGCCAGGAGATTGACAAAGCCTTGCAGCACGATCTGGACGACGCTCCCATCCGCCGCTACATGCACTACGGAGAGGTGGTCGTGACCCCGCGAGACCCAGTGGAGCGGGTGCAAGCGGTGATCAGGGACACTGGCTGGGGGCAAGTGCCTGTGGTAGATGCCACCAGCGGCGAGATCCTGGGCATTGTGACGCGCACTGACCTCATCCGGCTGTGGACCGCACCTGCGCCTCCGCCGCGGGCCCAGGAGGTCGCACGTCGCATGGATGAACTGCTCCCCTCAGAGCTATTGCAGCTGTTGCGGGCCGCGGGCCAGACGGCTTCCGACATGGGCTACACGCTGTACGCTGTGGGCGGCTTCGTGCGTGACCTCCAGTTGGGACAGCCCACCTTCGACGTAGACCTGGTAGTGGAGGGGCATGCCATCAAGCTGGCGCGGCAGTTGGCCCACGATCACGGGGGACGGGTGCGCAGCCACAAGCGCTTTGGCACGGCGAAGTGGATACTCGATACTCCAGACTCTGACCTTCAACGTCCAGCGTCCAATATCCAATACCCAATACCCAGCCTGGATTTTGTCACCGCCCGCATCGAATTCTACGAGCACCCCACGGCACTGCCGACAGTGGAGCGGAGTTCCATTCGGCAGGACCTGCACCGTCGCGATTTCACTATCAACACGCTGGCGATCCGGCTCGACCCGGAGCACTGGGGCGAATTGCTGGACTTCTATGGCGGGGAGCGAGACCTGCAGGACGGACTGATCCGCGTGCTGCACAGCCTCAGCCTCGTCGAGGACCCCACGCGCATCCTAAGGGCTGCTCGCTTCGAGCAGCGCTTCGGCTTCCGCATCGAACCGCGCACCGCCGAGTTGATTGACGACGCTCGGGGTCTGCTCGACCGCGTCAGCGGTGAGCGCATCCGCCACGAGCTCTACCTGATCCTGGCCGAGGACATGCCGGAGCACGCCTTGGCCCGCCTGGGTGAACTGGGCGTGCTGCAGCAGATCAGCCGCGGCCTGCGCTGGAACGACTGGCAGCAGAGGAAGTTCCCCGCCCTGCGCCAGGCATTGGGAATCGAGACCGAGATGGCGCTCCCACCGGCTCCATCGCTGTACCTGACGCTGCTGGCCTGTCGTCTCGACAGCGATGATCTGCGGGCCTTCTTGCAGCGGCTGCGTTTCGTGCGCGATGACCGGCTGCTGGTGGAAGCAGTGCACAACCTGCAGGCGCTGGAAGCGGAGCTGCTGCGCAACGGTCTGCCCCCGAGCGGCGTCTACCGCATCCTGCACCCGGCGTCCGATGCTGCGCGCTTTGTCTTTGGCGTGGTCACCGACTCCTGGCTGGTGCGACAGCGGCTGGAGCAATACCAGCAGCGGCTGTGCACCGTGCAGACCGATATCGATGGCTCGTACCTTCGGCAGCTCGGCGTGCCCGGCGGCCCCGTCTATCGCCGCATCTTGGACGCGGTGCTCGATGCCCGGTTGGACGGTCAGGTGAGCAGTCGGGAGGAGGAAGAAGCGCTGGTAGAGGAACTACTGGCAGCGAGAGAGCGGTAGTTGACAAGCTGGGCTTCTTCACCAATCTGCCTGAAGCGGAAAGGGAACAGTGATGAAGCAATTGAGCAAGGCACTGCAGTGAAAACAACCTGTTGCTTCGAGGAGCAGTCTTGCGGAAACGTCCATACATCCAACGTGAATAGTGCGAGCGAGCGTTGAGCGAAGCAGTACACCGCGAGGTTCAGCCTGACGAGCGCATCCGCCATTGGATTTTCATTCCCGAACTGGGAAAGTACCTGCGCGTGGTGACACTGGAAGACGGCGAGACCGTGCATAACGCTTTCCCTGATCGCGGCTTCAAGGAGGCGTGACCGTGAAGTTTCACTATTATCCAGAGACCGATTCGCTCTATATTGACCTCTCTGAAAAGACCAGTGTGGACTCCCTTGAGGTGGCACCAGGGGTGGTGTTAGACTTTGACACCGATGGGCATCTGGTGGGCATTGATATTGACCATGCCAGCCGGATTGTCAACCTCTCGCGTCTGGAGGCAGAGGCGTTGCCCCTCACTGCTTTTTCGTTCGTGGGAGCAAGGCCCAGCACAACGGCCAGCCCCAGGCATGCCACGCCCTAGAGCATGTCGGTCATCGCTATCCTTGGGGTTGCCGACGAAATAGAACACCTGCGACGACGGCTCGACGGTCTTATCACAGAGACCACACTAGCAGGCACGTTCTGGCGCGGGCGCTGGGGCCAGCACGAGGTGATCTTGGCCCAATGCGCCATCGGCAAGGTGAACGCAACCATGGCCCTCCAGTGGCTCATAGATCGCCACGCGCCGGATGTGCTGCTCAACTTCGGCTCTTCGGGAGCCATCGCCCCGCAGCTACGCGTGGGCGACGTGGTCATTGCCGACCGAGTGGTACCATACGACGTGGGCGTCTTCCTGGAGCGGGGCTTCGTGACCACGGGCAACGAGTTGCCCAATTGCGGCCATGCCCATTGGCGCGTCTTCCCCGCTGATCCCCGCCTGGTGCATCTGGCCCGGAAGGCTACCGAAAGAGCCAAACTGGTTTCATCCGATGGCCATCGCCCTGGGCGGGCCTGGGTGGGGACTATCGCCTCCGGCGATCAGGTGGTTTTCGCCGACGATCAGAAGCGCTGGCTGCACGAGACCTTCGGCGCGCTGGCGGTGGAGAACGAGGGCGCAGCCGTGGCCCAGGTGGCGGCGGCGCACGGTCTGCCCTGGCTGGTGCTGCGGGGGATCAGCGATACCGCCGACGCCCATGCTGCTTTCGATTATACCCCCCTGCTGCGCTACGCCGACGAGGGCACCGGCTGGCTAGCCTGGCTCCGCTACCAGGCACGCAGGCTGATCCATTTGCTGCGTCATCCCGAGACGCGGACAAACTTGCGCCGCTTCAACGCTGGTGTCCGGTTGGTCAACACAAACCTCGCGGCACTGCTGGAGAACATGCTACCCCTGCTTTGATCAGGGACTCCAAGTTTCACCGCTCGCCCTCATCACCAGCAGCGCCATGTCGTCGTATTGCTCAGCCCGCGCCTGAAACTGGTCCACACTCTCGAAGATCAGATCGCACACATCCTGAGCAGTCAGCGAGCCAGTACCGCAGATCGCCTTCTGCAACCGCTCCACGCCAAAGAACTCGCCCGCCGGTGAATTCGCGTCGGTGATCCCATCGCTGTAGAGCACCAGCAGATCACCAGGGCACAGGTCCACACCGACTTCCTCCATGTTCACCTTCTCGATCAACCCAAGCAGCATCCCCTCGCCAGCCAGGAATCGGCATTCGCCGGTTTTGGGGCTAAACAACAGCGGTCGATCGTGGCCCGCTCGGACATAGCGGAGAATGCCCTGGGCCGGATCGAGCACCCCGTAGAAGACCGTGACGAACATGTCGGCCTGGGTCATCTCCATCAGCAGCCTGTGGACGCTCAACAGCACCTGCCGCGGCGAGAATCTGCGTTTGGCCTCGGCACGGATGAGGCTGCGCGTGAGCGCCATGTACAGGGCGGAGGCCATGCCCTTGTCCGACACGTCCGCCATCACCAGACCCACGCGACCTCCGCTGAGCGAGATGACGTCGTAGAAGTCGCCTCCCACCCGACGAGCAGGTCGGCTGCGCGCAGCGAAGCTGAACCCCGGCAGGAGGGGGAACTCGTGAGGGAGGATGCTCTGTTGCAGATCCCGCGCCAACTCCAGTTCGCGCTCCAGCCTCTCCTTCTCCACCAGGGCAGCCTGGGCTTCCTGCAGTTCGCGATAGGCCCGAGCAAGCTCCTCGTTCTTCCGCTGCAGGTCAGCGATCATCTGCAGGTCGGCCTCGCGCAGCCGGGCACTGAGCACACGCATGGACCGATAGAGGAGCCGGGGCTGCCGGAGCAACACGGAGCTCAGGTCGTGTTCGGAGATCTCCAACAGGTAGGTGGGCTCCAGGGCGCGAATGGTGGCAAAGCGGGGCCTGTCCTCGATGAGCGCCATCTCGCCGAAGAACTCTCCCGGGCCGCGCTGGGCGAGCAGCATCTCTTCGGCGCCCCGTCCCTTCACCACCTCCACCCGCCCTTCGACGATCAGGTACATTTCTCGCCCCGTAGAGCCCTCCTGCAAGATGACCTGACCCGACTGGAAGCGTTTCTCTGCCGCTGCCTGGGCCAAACCCT